>JAQGHJ010000452.1 GCA_028288905.1 Phycisphaerales bacterium
GACCGACGCGGCCACCGTGCCGGCCACGGTGAACTTCGTGATGACCGCGGCGGCGAACGTGTCGTCCGAGCCGCCGAGCGCCCCGTCTGCCCCGAGCGACGCCCCGGCCAGCACGACCGCCCCGGCGAGGTCGCCGCGGAAGTTGGCCGTGCCGAGGTTCCCGGCCGTCGCCAGCGTGCCGCTCAGGGTGCCGACGTCCAGCTTCCGCAACTCGCCGTTGACGGCGAAGGTGCCGGTGACGTCGGTCGTCTTCCCGGCGAACCCGCCGAGCGCGCCGTCCGCCCGCACGTCCCCGACCCGCACCCGCCCGTCGCCGCCCTTGGCGGCCACGCCGACCGTCGATGCCGTCGTCGACCCGGCCACGGTCAGGTCGAGGTTCGTCCCGTCGTAGTAGGCGGTCCCGGTCCCGGTCTTGAGCGACAGCGTGACCTTCGTGCCGTCGGCGTCCGTGAACGCCAGCGTCTTGCGCTTGCCGCTCACGACGCCGAACTGGCCGACGAGGCCGGAGCCCGGCACGTTCAGTTGGCGGACCGCGCCGCCGCTCGTCGGGGACCCGCTGCTGGTGAGGGTGACGAGCCGCCCGTCCGGCCGCAGGGCGGCCGTCGCCTTCACCGGGAACCCGCCGACCACCAGTGACGTGGCCGGGTCGGTCACCCCGGACGCCACGGCGAACTTGCCGTCGGCGTCGAACCCGGCGGCAGGATTGCCGGCCGCGTCGAGCACCGCGACGGCCGTCTGCGGGGACCCGCCGGCGTCCGTCGTCCCGACGAGGACGATCTGCCCGGTGCCCTGGACGAGCACTTGGTCGACGTCGTCGTCCCCGCCGAAATCGACCGTCGCCAGTCCGTCCCCGCTGAACGACGGGTCCGCCGCCCCGGCCGCGTCCAGCCGGACGACGCCGAACAGCCCGGACGACGTCCGGTTGGCCACGAGGATCTTGCCGTCCGGCTGGAGGGCGAGGCCGATCGTGGTGTCGACGGGCGTCAGCCCGCTCCGGACGGCCAGTTGGTCGACCGTCCGCACCGTTCCGTTGTTGAACGTCGGGTCGATCGACCCGTCGGATGCCACCCGGGTGACGATCACGTCCGTCCCGAGCGCCCCGGCCGCCACAATTGAACCGTCCGGCTGCAGCGCCAACGCAGACGCCGCCCCGACCTCGCCGGTGTTGGCCAGCGTGACGCCGCCGGTGCCGAACGCCGCGTCCGGCCGCCCGCGGTTCGTGTACTTCAGCAGGACCAGCGCGGTCGACGTGCCGCCGGACGCGTACACCGCCCCGTCGGGCCCTACGGCCAGCCCGTACGCGACCTCCGTTGCCGAGCCCTGGTCGTTCACGGCCGACCCGCGGGTGCCGAACTTGCCGTCGGCCTTCCCGCGGACGGTGTACCGGGCGACGAGGAAGTCCCCGCCGCGGGCCCCGCTGACGACGACCGTTTTGCCCGACGGGTCGAGGGCGACGTTGTAGTACGCGTCGTTCGTCCCGGCGGCCGTCACGACCTGCCCGGCGGTGCCGAAGGTGGTGTCGACCGAGCCGTCCGGGTTGAACCGCTTGAGGTACCCGACCGACGACCCGGCCGTCAGGTCGCCCGAGTGCCCGACGACGTACAGCTTGCCGTCGAGGTCCGCGACGGACGCCTCGGCGACGAACCCGGCCCCGACAGGGTTCCCGCCGTTGAACGTCGGGTCGACCGTCGGCAGCACGACGGGGATGTCGACCGTGAACTGGGCGCTGGTCGTGGCGGCCGCCGCCCCGGTCGTGTCCAGCACCTGGTTCGGGTTGACGGAAACGGTGTAGGTGTCGTCGTCGGCCGCGTCCCACGACCCGCCGGGCGGGGTGAACGTGTAGGTGACGGTCAGCGGCGACCCGTCCGTCGCCGGGCTGGCCGAGACGGCGGTGACGGCCAACGCCGCCTGCCCGCCGCCGGAGATCGTCACGTCGGCCGAGTCAACCGACGCGACCGACACGGCGTCCGGGTCCGTGTAGGTGACGGTCACGGTCCCGCTCGTGCCGCCGGCCGTGGTGACCGGGCTGGGGGAGCCGATGACGGCGGACGGGCCGGTGTTGCCGCCGAGGCTGACCGTGAACGGGGTGCTGACGGACGCGGCCGGGTTGCCGGCGGCGTCCGTCACCGCGCCGCTCAGCAGCGTGACGGTGTAGGTGCCGTCGTCGGCCGCGTCCCACGTCCCGCCCGGGGCGGCGACCGTGTAGCTGGCGACGACGGACGCGGCGTCGGCGGCGGGATCGGTGGTCACCCCCGTCACGGTCAACGCCGCGCCGCCGTCGCGGGTGACGGTCAGGTCGTTCGCCCCGATCGAGGCCGCGCTGACCGCGGCGTTGTCGCTGTACGTGACGGTGACCGTGACGGTCGCCGCCCCCGCCGCCGGGGCGGGGACGGCGATGGTGGCCGTCGGGCCGGCGGCGTCGCCCGGCGGGGGGCTGATGCCGGTCGGGTTGAGCAGGAACGCCCGCCGGTTCCCGTTCAGCACCCCGACCCCGACGATCTGCCCGGCGTCGTTGACGGCCGCCGCCTCGACCAGCTTCCAGCCCGCCGCCGGGTCGATCAGGGCGTTCAGGTCCTGCATCGACCCGGCGGTGTACACGACGGCCCGCTGGTCGTTCAGGTCGCCGTCGTCGGCGCTGAACCCGACCACGAGGCCGCTATTGTTGACGTCGTCCGCCTGGCTGACTTGGTCCCCGCTCAGGGTGCCGAGGCTGGCCATCGTCGTCCCGTTGTACAGGAACGCCCGGTCGGTCGTGACGTCGTTCACGACCTTGCCGCTGCGGCCGACGACCTGCCCGGCGTCGTTGTTCCCGCGGGCCGACGAGTAGCTGTCCCCGCTCAGCACCCCCATATCCGTCAGCGTGGTGCCGGTCCGGCGGAACGCGTGGACGTCGCCGGTGATGGTCGCCGACTCGCCCACCACCTGCCCGCCGGCGTTCACGCCGTACGCCTTACTGTAATCGGCCCCGACGTTCGACAGGGTGCCGACGTCAGTCATCGTCCCGTTCTGCCACACGAACCCATGCTCCGGGCCGGTCTCGCCCGTCGCCTGACTGGACCCGACGACGACGTTGTTGTCGTTGACAGCCTCGGCGACGCTGAACGCCCCGCCGAGCGTACCCAAGTTCGTCTTGGTCGTGCCGGTGGCGAGGAACGCCCGGAACGACCCGTTCGCGTCGGCGGCCGATCCGGCCACGTTCCCGGCCCCGTTGATTGCCGCGGCCACCGCGTCCGGGCCGCCGAACGTCCCGAGGTCGGTCAGGGCGCCGCCGGCGTACCGGCCGGCCCGCTTGGCCGACAGGTTGCTGCTGTCCGCCGGCAGGTCGGCTGTCACGGCGATCTGCCCGTCGCTGCTGATCCCGACCGCCTCGGCCGTCGGCCCGCCGAGCGTCCCGAGGTCGAACACGCTGTAGGTCGCGAACAGCGTCCGGGACTCCAACGGCTCAACGGCCCGGGCGGCGGCGGCCGAGACGGCACGGCGCCCGGCGGCACCCGCCTGCCGGCGGCGAGCGCCGACCGAACGGCCGCCGAGGATTTCGGACCCGCCACGCCCCGACACGTACGTCGACAACAAACCCATCTCGCGCCTCCGGTCTCTCAGGTTCGAACGGTCAGGGGAACAAGCGTCGGCCGAAAACTACGGGCCGACCACAGCGGCGTTGCGGGCCCTTACCGGGC
The DNA here is from genome assembly GCA_028288905.1 of Phycisphaerales bacterium. GTDB lineage: Bacteria > Planctomycetota > Phycisphaerae > Tepidisphaerales > Tepidisphaeraceae > Humisphaera. The sequence goes on from JAQGHJ010000452.1 coordinate 3,678, forward strand.
CGCCGGCTCGTCGGCCGGCGACCCCGGGGTCCGGGCGTTCCTGCACTATAACCCCATTTATGGGACCCGGTCCGTCCACGCGGGGCCGGGAACGCAGATATTTCTGCACGGCACGCCGTCTCGCCAACGCAATCCCTTGGATCGGCCGGGACACCGCGCACGCTTGACCCAGACCCCGCGGCCGCCCCTTGCTCCCGTTGCAGGACCAGCAGCCGGCCCACCGATCGCTAACCGGGGAGCGGTCGGAAGTGCGGGTCAAGGACAGGCACGACCTTCTGCGGGATCTTCGCGGTTGCCCCGAACGCCCCGGCGACAAATTGCGACGTCGCGTCCAGCCCCCGCTTGACCGATACGGCCGCGATCACGCTGGCCGGCCCGCCGACGGCCCGGTCGTCCGAGTCGTCGAACGTGCCGTTCACCGGGTCGACCCCGGCCCGGACGACGGTCGAGGCGGCCGACCCACCGATCGCCACCTTCAGGATGCGGGCGGCCGCGTACGCGTCGGCCGCGGTGCCGGTGCCGCCGACCCGCCCGTCCGTCCCGAGCGAGGTCCCGGCCAGCACGAACGCCCCGGACACGTTCCCGGCGATCGCCAGGCTGGCGACGTCGCCGGCGACGGCGAGCGTGCCGGTGAGGCTGCCGAGCGACAGCTTGCCGGCCGACCCGGCGACGACGAACGTGCCGCCGACGTCGGCCGTCTTGCCCGTCACCGCCTTCAGCGGTCCGTCCGCCCGCAGGTCGCGGAGCGTCACCCGCTTGTCCCCGCCCTTGGCCGCCACGCCGAGCGACGACGCGGCCGAGGTGCCGGTCAGCACCAGGTCGAGTACGCCACCGTCCCACAGCGCCTCGCCGGTCCCGCCGCCCTTGAGCGTGAGGGTGACCCGCGTGCCGTCGGCGTCGGTGTAGGCGAGCGGGACGGACCGGCCGTTGACCGTGCCGAACGTGCCGAGCGACCCGGACCCGGGGGCGACCAACCGGCGGACCGGGCTGCTCGTCGGTCGGGCGAACGCCTCGCCCGCCCCGAGCAGCAACCGGCCGTCGGCCTGTGTGGCCGCCGTCGCGTGCAGGACGAGCTCACCGGCGTACCCGGCCTCGGCGACCACGCCGGCGTCGGCCGTGAACTTGCCGCCGGCCGCGAACGTCGGCTCGGTCGACCCGTCCGCCCGCAGCACGGCCGCCGCCAGCTGGCGGGTGCTGCTCGTGCCGACGCCGGTCGTGCCGGCCAGCACGATCTGCCCGGTGCCCTGGAGCCCGACGAAGTCGACGTCGTCGTCCCCGCCGAGGTCGAGGGTGACGAGCCCGTCGCCGCCGCCGAACGTGGCGTCGGTGGTGCCGTCGGGGTTGAACCGGCGGACGCCGAAGTCGCCGCCGGCCGACCGGTTGCCGACCACGATCCGCCCGTCGGTCCCGACGGCGAGCCCGACCGAGTGGTCCTGGCCGCCGAGGTCCGTCCGGACGGTCAGCCCGGGGACGGTCAGCACGCCGGCGGTGCCGAACGCGGCATCGGCCGCCCCGGCCGCCGTCAACTTCACGAGCACGACGGTCGACCCGACGGTCCCGGCGGCGACCGCCGTGCCGTCTGGGCGGACGCGCACCGCCCCGATCACCCCGGCCACCCCGCCCGGCTTCAGCAGCAGCACGCCGTTCGACCCGAACGACGCGTCGAGCCGCCCGCGGGCGTCGAGCCGGGCGAACGCCAGGTTCCCGTTGCTGCTGCCGGCCACCAGCACCCCGCCGCCCGGCAGGGCGGCGACGGCGAACACGGTGTCGTTGGTGCTGCCGAAGTCGGCCAGCGCGACCCCGCCCTCGCCAAACTTGCGGTCGAGCCGGCCGCGGGCGTCGTACCGCACGACCTGCAGTTCTCCGGCCCGGAACCCGGCGGCCACCACCCGCTGCTTTTCGTCGGTCGTGACGGCGTAAAACCCGTCGTTGGCGCCGAGCGTGGTGATGATTTGTCCGCCCTCGCCCCAGAACGTGTCCAGGCTGCCGTCGGCGTTCAGCCGCTGGAGGACCGCCTGGCTCGTGCCGGCCGCCCGGTCGCCCTGGCGGCCCGCGACCAGCACCCGGCCGGCGGCGTCGGTCGTCATCGCCTCGGCGACGAACCCGGTGCTGACGGCCGACCCGCCGTTGAACGTCGGGTCGGCGACCGCGTTTGTCGACGCGACGTTCACCTCGAACTGGGCCTGGGCGAGCGGGGTGCCGTTCCCGCTCCCGTCCGTCACCGCCCCGGGGGTGACGGTGACCGTGTACGTGCCGTTGTCGACCGTGTTCCAGAACCCGCCGGGGGCCCCGACGGAGTAGACGGCCACCACCGTCCCCGCGTCCGTCGCCGGCGTCTTGCTGACGAGCGACACGACGAGCGGCCCGCCGCCGTCCTGCACGACCGTTACGTCCGTCGCGTCGACGGACGACGCGCTGATCGACCGGTCGTCCGTGTACGTGACCGTGACCTGGGCGGCCGTCGTGCCGGCGACCGTGACGGCGGCGATCGGCGTGATCGCCACGAGCGGCGTGCTCACGTCGGGGATGTTCACGGAAAACGTCCCCGACGCCGCGGCGCTGGCGTTGCCGGCTAGGTCCGTCACGGCCCCGTCGCGGACGGCGATCGCGTACGTGCCGTTGTCCGACGCGTCCCACGTCCCGCCGGGCGGGGTGACCGTGTACGTGGCCGTGACCGCCCGGCCCGACCCGCTCACGGCGACGCCGGTGACCGAAAGCGTGCCGCCGCCGGGGCGGGTAACGGTGACGTCGCCGGTGCCGATCGAGCCGGTGGCGACGCCGACGTTGTCGGCGTACGCGACGGTGAACGTGTAGGTCGTTCCGCCCGGGGCGACGACCGGCTGGGCCGACGCGACGCTCGCCGTCGGCGGGGCGGTGTCGACCGGGATGTTCACGGCGAACGCGCCGGACCCGGCCGCGGCGTTGCCGCCGAAGTCGGTGACGGCCCCGGGCTGCACGGCGACGGCGTACGATCCGTTGTCCGGCCCGTCCCACGTCCCGCCGGGGGCGGCGAGCGTGTACGTGGCGACGACCGACCGGGGGTTGCTGCCGTCGGCCGACGCGCCGGTGACCGTGAGCGGGCCGGCCGGGCCGGTCACGACGACGTCGTTCGCCCCGACGGTGGACGCGTCGACCCCGGCGGCGTCGGCGTACGTGACGGTCACCGTCTGGGTCGTGCCGCCGGCCGTCGTGATGGCCGGGGCGGACACGGTCGCGGTCGGGGCCGTCGCGTCGTCCTCGACGATGAGCCGCGGCCCGGCCCCGCCGCCGAGCTCCTTCGACGCGAACGCCGTCTGCCCGACCCCGCTGGTGCTGCGGAACGCGAACGCGACCACCGTCGCCCCGGCCGCCCGCTTGGCCTGGAGGAACGCCGTGACGTCCCACTCGTACACGGTCTGTCCCGTGATGATTTGCGTGTCGATCGCGCCGCCGCCCGTGGCCGGGCGGGTGTTCCAGTGCACCTCGCCGTCCGGGTTGTTGTCCAGGTTCAACCCGCCGTTCGGGTCGGCCGGGTGCAGGCCGTTGCCCTCGATCCAGTTCGTCTCGGTCCCGCCGAAGATCGACACGTTCACCGGCCCGACCCCGTCGGCCGCCCCCCCGACCATCTGCACCCGGGCGGACCCGACCCCGGTCACGCCCGACAGGTCGAACTCGACGTACGTCTCGGTCGTGTCGGCCGGGTCGATGCCGACCCGGAGGGCCGGGTCGGCCCCGAAGTTGGCGTTCGCGTAGCTCGGGTCGGCCGCCCGGGTCTGGACGTCGGCGTCGCCGAACGCCAGCACGGACGCGGCGAATAGCGCCCGGCCCTCCAGCGCCTCGACCGCAGCCCGGCGGACCGCTAGGTTCGCGCCGCCGGCCGAGCGGTCCGCCATCCGACTCGTCGTCCGACCGCGGCGAAACATCTTGGGGTGATCCATCATCGTGTGCGGCTAGTATGCGCCGAGTTCTCGGACCTGGCGGGGACAAAACGCCAGCGGGACGAGCAGGCCGGGCGGCCCGGGCGGACCCGGCGCAGGCGGTTCAAACGCCGACGAGCTTGGGCCGCCAGTGCAAGCGCGGCCGCTCAGCGCTCGACCTTAATCCATACGTCGTCACGATCGGTCCGACCTGTCGAATCCGGTTAAATTGCCCGCAATTGATCGCCGCAGTAAAGTGCCAGCCCGCGAGAGGATGCGGCGCGGGTCGGGGGTGAGGGCTCCGGGGGCGCTCCCGGGGCGCGGCCGTTGTCGTGCGGGTTTCGCCGGCGCGGCACTGCGGCCGGCTCATCCGTTCCGCCCGGTCCGGCCGATCTTCCGGGTCGGCCCCCGCACCGAGGGCGTTTCGAGGCACAGCCCCCGCCCGCGCGGCGGGGCGAGGAGGCACGCGATGCAGGTTCGCACACGGCTGGTTCTGGCGGCGGCGGCGATGGCAACCCTGGCGGGCGTCGCCCGCGGCGACCCGGTGGCCGGCGACGCCAAGGCGACGGAAACCAACTCCCCGGCCCAGCCCAAGCCGGTGGCCGCGGCCCCGTTCACCCGCGACCCGAACGACGCCCCGGGCCGCCGCCCGCTCATGAACCTGCTCGACCAGGCCGGGCTGGCCAAGCCGCTGGACGACGCCCGCATCCAGGTCTACGGGCACGTCGAGGGGTCGTACACGTACAACTTCGACGACCCGCCCCGCAACCTCGCGGACTACCGGCTGCCGGTCGGCAAGTTCATCGACAACCCGGGCCGGGTGTTCGACGTCGAGCACGACAAGGTGCTGCTAAACCAGCTCACGCTGAACGTCGAGCGGACGGTGGACGCGAGCAAGGGCGCGTTCGACCTCGGCGGGCGGGTCGAACTGCTGTACGGGGCGGACGCCCGGTTCGTCCACTCGAACGGGTTGCTCGACAACTACGAGGACGACGTCACCCCGCGGGTGACCGGCGGCCCGCAGAACCAGTTCGACCTGTTCCAGGCGTACGCCGACCTGGCGATCCCGGTCGGGAACGGGCTGCGGGTGCGGGCCGGTCGGTTCGCGTTCTTCAAGCAGATCGACCCGAACGCCAGCGCGTTCTACTCGCACAGCTTCACGTTCGGGGCGGCGCTGCCGTTCACGCTGACCGGGGCGTACGCGACGTACGCGTTCGACGACCACCTGTCTGTCGACGCCGGGTTCAGCCGCGGGTGGGACCAGTCGCTGACGGACAACAACGGGTCGCTCGACGCGTTCGCCCGGGTCCGGTACGCGGTGAACGAAGACCTGCTGTTCACGCTCGCTGCGATCAGCGGGCCGGAGCAGGACGGGGACAACGACAACTGGCGGACGGCCGTCGACTTCACCGCCACGTACAAGCTGACCCCGAGCACGACGCTGCTGGCGGACGTGGTGTACGGCCAGCAGCCGCAGCCGAACGGCGGCGGCGGGGACGCCCGCTGGTACGGCGTGAGCGTGTACGCGGTCCAGGAGATCACGGACGCGGTGAGCGCGGCCGTCCGGCTCGAGTGGTACCGGGACGACGGCGGGTACAC
>JAQGHJ010000492.1 GCA_028288905.1 Phycisphaerales bacterium
TAGACGCCGCCGGCCGGCACGCCGGCGGTGACGCGGTCGCCGCCGTGGACCCGGCCGCCGGCCTCGCGGGCGTCGGATAGGGCCTGCTGCATCGCGGCGTAGGAGCCCTCGTCGATGAGGGGGCCGACGAGGACGCCGTCGGCGAGCGGGTCGCCGACCTTCAGGCGGGAGTAGATGGCCAGCAGTCGGCCGATCACCTGCTCCTTGAGGCTCCGGTGGACGATCAGCCGGCGGAGCGTCGTACACCGCTGCCCGGCCGTCCCGGCGGCGGCGAACACGATCGCGCGGACGGCCATCTCGACGTCGGCCGACGGGGCGAGGATCATCGCGTTGTTCCCCCCGAGCTCCAGCAGGCTCCGCCCGAGCCGCTGGGCCACGGTGACGGCCACCTGCTTGCCCATCCGGGTCGACCCGGTGGCCGACACCAGCGGCACGTCGGGGGACGCCGCCAGCGGGTGCCCGACGGCTGCCGCGTCGCCGATCAGCAGGCTGACCACCCCGTTCGGCACCTCCGGCATCTCCGCCATCACCTCGGCCACGAGCGCGTGGCACGCGACGGCCGTCAGCGGCGTCTTCTCGCTCGGCTTCCACAAAATCGGGTCACCGCACACGAGCCCGAGCATCGCGTTCCACGCCCACACCGCGACCGGGAAGTTGAACGCGCTGATGACCGCGACCGGCCCGAGCGGGTGCCACTGCTCCATCATCCGGTGTCCGGGCCGCTCGCTGGCGATCGTCAGCCCGTACAGCTGGCGGCTCAGCCCGACGGCGTAGTCGCAGACGTCGATCATCTCCTGCACCTCGCCGAGCGCCTCGGACGAGATCTTGCCGGCCTCCCACGACACGAGGGCGGCCAGGTCGGCCTTGCGGTCCCGCAGCTTCTGCCCGATCCGGCGGACGAACTCGCCCCGCTTCGGGGCCGGGACCACCCGCCACGCCCGAAACGCCTCGCCGGCCGCGGCGACGGCTTTCGCGACGTCGTCGGCCGTCGCGCACCGGACTGTGGCGAGCGTCCGCCCGTCGATCGGGGACTGGACCGGCAGGGCGGGGCCGGCGGCGTCACCGACCACGCGGCCAGTGGCGACGCCGGAGACGGTTTGGCCGATGCCGAACGAACGTAAAACGGAGTCGGGTGACATGGGGTGTTCTCGTGGTGAGGGCGGTTGGCAACGCCGTCGTGCCGGACCGGCCGCGAAGTGACACGGGCTTCCAGCCCGTGCGTGCGGGCTCAAAGCTTTAGACCGTCCCGCTTCCGACCTCTTAACTACCGGCTGGGCACGCACGGGCTAGAAGCCCGTGTCACTTCGCGGCCCGCCGACCGCGCCGACACAGCGACGGTCTACAGCGCCATCTCGGCCCGGGCCGGCACGACCCGTTCCGGGGTCGCGTAGCACTTGCCGAACCGGTTGGACAGGAACGTGTCGAGCGACACCTGCTCCTGGCGGACGAACCCGCGGCCGGGCAGCGCCCCGGCGAAGTGCAGGTCGACGGCCGCGCACAGGGCGCTCGCCGTCGTCATCTGGATCGCGCTGTAGTCCCGGCCCATGCAGGTGCCGTGGTAGATCTTGCGGGCGTCCGTCAGCTGGACGAGCCGCCCGTCCCGCCACCCGCTGACGGTGCAGAAGATCAGCACCACGTCCTGCGGCGTCGCCGGGACGGCGTTCTCCAGGATGTCCTTGAGGACGGCCCGGCGGGCGTTCAGCCGCAGCTCGTTCATCAGGAACACGAACAGCTCGCGGTGCCCGCGGTACCGGATCGTCTTGTAGTCGAGGTTGCGGACCCGGGCGTCGAGCGTCTCGCACAGCGTGCCGACGCCGCCGCTCGTGTTGAACGCCTCGTAGTCGATCCCGTCGAGCGAGAAGTGTTCCAGCCCCTCCAGCGGCAGCGTCGCGATCGCCCGGCCGTCGTGGATCGCCTCGCACGGGTTGCCGTACTCGTTGATCAGGCCGTCGGTCGACCAGGTCAGGTTGTACTTCATCTCGTTCGTCGGGAACTGCGGCAGCGCCCCGACCCGCAGCCGGACCTCGTCGAGCTTGTCGAACTGGCGGGTCAGGTCGTACGCCGCGACCGACACGAACCCGGGGGCGAGCCCGCACTGGGGCATGAACACCTGCCCGTCGCTCGCCTTGGCCGCGACGGCCTTAACGAATTTGGTGGTTTCCACGTCCTCGGTCAGGTCAAAATAGGAGCTGCCGGAGTCGAGGGCGGCCTCGGCCACGGCCCGGTTCATGTCGAACGACAGCGCCGACAGCACGGCGTGCCGCCCGGCCATCGCGTTCCGCAGGGCCTGCGGGTTGGCCGCGTCGAGGTGGAGGGTCGAGAGCCCGTCGCCCGACTCCAGCCGGGCCAGCGCCCGCTCGTCGGCGTCGGCCACCAGCACGTCGTACCCGCCGGCGGCGGACAGGAAATGCGCCGCCGCCTGCCCGATCTTGCCGGCACCCAGAAGTAGGACGCGATGCATGGCCGTTGCTCCTTTGGACCAGCCGCCAAACGCCCCGAGCGGGCGCGGCAAACCGAGCTGCCGGGGTCGGCGGCGGTCGGGCTGGCGGGGGTAAATTCGTCGCGAATGCTCGTGCGGTCGGTTCGAGAACAGTGTACGTTATAACGTTAAGGAGGTCCAGCATGAACTCAACGATCGCCACCCCGACCGTCTCCCCCTCGACCAGCGTATTCGACCAGTATAAGTGGGAACCGCAGCCCGACGCCGAGCGGCTCGTGCAGCGGCTCGTCGCCGACTTTCTGGGGAGCAATGCCTGGGCGGCCGCGTTCGCAGACCGGCTGTACAAGGACGCGGGCGTCCGGTTCGCCGACGTGGTCGACCACGTCCACGTCCCACCGGCGGCGGCGAGCGTCGCCGACGTGTTGGCGGCCGGGTTCGAGCCCGTCCCGGCAGACCGGCACGCGTACGCCCACCCGGGCGGGATCTTCCCCACGCTGGTCGTCGGCCCGCCGGCGGACCACGGGGTCGCGGTCCGGGTCGAGAGCGTCGCCGACTTCCTGGCAATCCACGGGATGTGTGCCGAGCACACCGGCCGGCCGGGCGACCGGGTGCGGACGGCGCCGGTCGTGCCCGCTGCGGCGGGCGTGCCGGGGCTGGCCGTCGTCGAGCGGCACGGGTGC
>JAQGHJ010000518.1 GCA_028288905.1 Phycisphaerales bacterium
GTAGCCCGAATACCTCGCCGCGGGGAATCGTCAGGTTGAGGTCGCTCAGCGCCGTGACCTTGGGGCGGCCCCAGAAGTCCGTATAGACCTTGGTCAGCCCCTCGGTATGAATCGCCGCTTGCTCCGCCGGATGCGCCATGGTTGGTCCGATTTTCGTTCTGTCGGGGCGGAATGTAAAGCACGGTCGAGGTGGGGACGCCGCGGCTCGTCCCGCCGCTGGCACGCTGTGGAAACCGCCGTCTCGCCACCCGCCGCCGCGTCAGACGAACGAACCCCCGCGTCCCAAACGACGCTACCCCGGGGAAATCCGGGGTAGCGGGCGTGTGGCCCAGTTGTGCGGCGCGTACAGGGGGCCGATCGCTCGCCGACCCGACCGGTTCAGCGGGCGGTCGGCCGCATCATGCCGATGCGGGGCTTGCTGCGGATGCGGCGGCGGCGCTTCTCGCTCGGCTTCTCGTAATAGGCGACGCGCTTGATGTCCTTGGTGAGGCCCTCCTTCTCACAGGCCTTCTTGAACCGCCGGAGCATCTGTTCGACCGTCTCGTTGCCGCGCGTCTTCACCTTGATCATGAGCCGCTGTTTCCTTTCGTGCCCCTGCCGCCGGGCGGCCGCCCGGGCGGGGTGACGGGTTTCGCCGTCTGTCGTCGAATTCGGGTTAGGCCCACGCGGGACGGCGACGTGCCGCCCCGGCGGGAGTTCCGTAGTGTAACGTCGGGCTCGGAATCATCAAGGGCAGGCCGGGCCGGCCCTTCAGTCGTTGCGCCGCCTCCGACCCCCGCGGCTGCCCCGGACCCGCCACGACTTGGGGGAACGGCCCTAACGAATCATAATATTCCGCGTACAACACTTTCGGCCGCGGGACGTTGACCGACGTCGCGGGGGACAAATCTTGAGCGACAGCGGGAACGGTGGGCGGCCGACAAGCCGCCACTACAACGGGGAGCCATTAATGCGAATGCGAAGCCTGACCACCGTTTCTGGCTCCGGGCCGGTGACCTCGCCTCCTCGCCGACCCACGGCCATGTGCCGGCGCCTGGTCTCCGGAGTAGCGGCCGTCGCGATCGCGGTGTTGATCGCCCCCCGCTCGCTTTCGGCCGCCGAACCGGTCCCCCTCGACAAGCCGGTCCGGGTCGCGACGACGAAGGCGGATAAGTCCCGGCTCGCCGGCCGCGTCGCGTCGTACGACGACCAGGGGTTCTCCCTCCTGGACGACAAGGACGCCGCCCGGACCGTCGCGTGGTCCGACCTGCCCCCCAAGAGCGTGATGGAGGTCTACTCGACCCTGCTGCCGAAAGGGACGGCCAAGGACTGGATCGCGGCCGGGCAGGTGATGTACCAGCTCGACGGCGGCAAGGACTTCGGCGAGCGGGCGTTCGCCCGGGCGCTGCGGCTCGACCCGCAGGCGATCCCGGCGGTCGAGGCGGCCAAGCGGGCGGCGGCTTCGTCCAAGCCGCCGGCCATCCCGTCCGCCGCCCGGGGCCCCGACGGCGGCAGCACCAAGGGCAAGGAAATGCTCTCGGACGACGACGCGGTCACCCCGAAGGACGGGTTTCGGGCCACGTCACAGGAGGAGTTCTACAAGCACTGGTGGGGCGAACTGACCGACGCCGAGCAGGCCGAGTCCGTCGCCACGCTCAAGGCGTTCGCCGCCAAAACGCCCAAGGTGAAGGACGGCTCGCTCAAGCTGTTCGAGACGAAGTACTTCCTGTTCTACTCGGACCTGAAGCCGGCCGAGGCAACGAAGTGGGCGAACCTGCTCGACAAGATGAACGACCGGCTGAACGAGATGTTCGGGGTTGAGACCGGGCGGAACGTGTGGCGGGGCAAGTGCCTGACGTTCGTGTTCGCCGACCCGAACGACTACCACGCCCACGAGCGGACGACGTACGGGACCGACTCGAAGGGGACGGCCGGCCTGTGCCACAGCTTCGGGAACGGGTACGTGCACGTCGCGTTCTACCGCCAGCCGGAAGAATTGGAGTTCGCCCACGTGTTGGTCCACGAGTCGGTGCACGGGTTCGTCCACCGGTACCGGTCACACGTGAACGTCCCGAGTTGGGCGAACGAGGGGCTGGCCGAGTGGATCGCGGCCGACCTCGTCCCGCAGAAGCCGCGGTGGAACGACCGCCGGATGTCGGCGATCGACGGGCTGCGGACCCACAACGGCGTCGGGTCGACGTTCTTCGGGCAGCGGAACATCGAGGCCTGGCAGTACCCGGTGGCCGAGCAGCTGTGCGGGTTCATGATCCAGCAGAACAAGAAGGGGTACGTCGCGTTCGTCAACGGGGTCAAGGACGGGACGTCGATCGAGGACAGTCTGTCGAAGAACTTCGGCGCCCCCCGGGACCGGGTGATCGCCGCCTTCATCGACTGGATGGGCGTGAAGACGAAAGCGAAATGAACCCTGGAAGGGGCGGTCGCCCCGCGTCCGCTCAACCGTGCCCGCCCCCCCGCCGATAACGGGAGGGACGGAGCACCATGATTTTTTCCATCCTCACCTACCGGCTGGACTTGGTCCTCTTCGTCACCCTGGTCGCCGGCGCGACGTGGGCGGCCGGGCGGTGGGTGCGGCGGACGACCGGGACGGCCCGGCTCGGCCGGCGGACCTGGGCCGCGGTCGCCCTCGTCGCCGCGG
>JAQGHJ010000537.1 GCA_028288905.1 Phycisphaerales bacterium
TCTTCTCGCCCAACTCGATCAGGGCTTGGTACCGCTCGTCCCACTCGGGAAGGAAGTCGAAGAAGTCGGCCAGTTCGTCCGCCGCCGCGGCGGGCGAAGCGGCCGACGGCTTCGGGAACGCCAACCCGCCGGCAGCGGCGGACGATGGCGAAGCCGGGGAGGGTCGCGCCGCCGCCGCCGGCCGCGGCTTGTTCGCGTGGGCGGCGGCCACCTTCTCGACCGCCGTCGCCAGCGCGTCTATGTCTTCCGGCGTCGTGTACATCGCGAACGACGCCCGCACGGTGCTCGGCACCCCCATCCGGGCCATCAGCGGCTGGCAGCAGTGGTGGCCGGTGCGGATCGCGACGCCGTCGTGGTCCAGCCGGGTGCCGATGTCGAGCGACGCGACGCCATCCATGACGAACGACACGACGCTGCCCTTGTTGGCGGCCGTCCCGATGATGCGGACGCCGCGAATTGCGCCCAGCCGGCTCGTCGCGCGGTCAAGCAGCGCCTTCTCGTGCGGCATCACGCCGGCCAGCCCGACCGCCTGCACGTAATCGATGGCGGCCCCAAGTCCGACGGCCCCGGCGATGTCCGGGGTGCCGGCCTCGAACTTGTTCGGCAACGGCGCGTAGGTCGATTTCTCGAACGTGACCGACTCGATCATGTCCCCGCCGCCCATGTATGGCGGCATCGCCTCGAGCAGCTCCCGCTTGCCGTACAGCACGCCGATGCCGGTCGGGCCGAACAGCTTGTGCCCGCTGAACACGTAGAAGTCGGCGTCGAGATCCCGCACGTCCGTGGGGGCGTGGGCCACCCACTGGGCCCCGTCGACGAGGATCTTCGCTCCCGCCCGGTGGGCCATCGCGGCCATTCGTTTCACGTCGTTCACGGTGCCGAGGGCGTTGCTCAGGTGCGTGACGGCCACGAACCGCACCCGCCCGCTCGACAGCAGCTCGCCGTACGCCGTCAGGTCCAGTTCCCCGGCGTCGTTGATCGGGATGACCTTCACCCGCGCCCCGACCATTTCGCAGGCGATCTGCCACGGGACGATGTTGCTGTGGTGCTCCAGCGTCGAGACGAGCACCTCGTCGCCGGCCTGGAGATTGGTCCGCCCCCAGCAGCCCGCGACGAGGTTCACGCCCTCGGTCGTCCCGCGGACGAACAGGCACTCCCGCTCGTCGGCCACGTTAAGAAACCCCGCCACCTTCCGCCGGGCCGACTCGTACAGCTCCGTCGCGACCTGGCTCAGGCGGTAGACGCCCCGGTGGATGTTCGCGTTCTGCGACTCGTAATAGGTCGAGATCGCGTCGATCACCTGCCGCGGCTTCTGCGTGGTCGCCCCGTTGTCCAGGTAGACGAGTGGCGGGCCGCCGGGGCCGACGCGGGTGGCGAGGATCGGGAAGTCGGCGCGGACCCTGTACGGGTCGAACGACTTCGCGGCTACGACTTCGGCGGGAGGGTGGGCAATGGCGGTCATGGGACTCGCCGGATTGTAGGGACGGCCGCTGGGCGACGCACCGGCGGCCGTGCACCCCAGGCCGCACCGATCAAAGGTTGACGACGCCCTCGTTGTGCCCGCCGAGGTCGGTGATCCGCAGGTCCCGCGGCAGCCCGTGCTGGGCGGCGAGGAACGACTCGAGCCGCTCGCGGACCGGGGCGACGCGGATGCGGCGGGTCACGTCGGCGGCGAACGCGTACGTCAGCAGGTGGCGGGCGGCCTCGCGGCTGATGCCGCGGCTGCGGAGGTAGAACACCTGGTCCTCGTCGACGGGGCCGGTCGTCGAGCCGTGGGTACACTTGACGTCGTCGGCGTAGATCTCCAGCGACGGCATGCTCTCGATCGTCGCCCCGTCGGCCAGCAGTAGTGCCTTACTCGTCTGCTTGCTGTCGGTCTTCTGGGCGATCTGGCGGACGAGGATCTTACCCTTGAACACCCCCGTGGACTTGCCGTCCAGCACGTGCTTGAACAGCTCGTGGCTCGGGCAGTTCGGGGCGGCGTGGTCGAGCAGCGTGTGGTTGTCGCACAGGTCGGTGCCCTTGAGGATCACCAGCCCGTTCAGCGTGGCCGCCGCCGCCTCGCCGGCCAGCACGACGTTCAGATCGTTTCGGGTCAGCCGGCCGCCGACGGTGGCCGAGTGGGACACGAACGAGGCGTTCCGCTCCAGCTTCACCTGTAGCGTGCTGACATGAAACGCGTCCGACGCGTCGTGTTGGAGCTTGTAGTGGTCAACCCGGGCGTCGGGTGCGGCGTACACCTCGGTCACCGGATTGGACCAGTGCGGGCCGGGGGTACCCACGAAGCTCTGGACGAGCGTCAGTTCGCTGTTGGCTTCGGCCACCACGAGCACCCGCGGGTGCGACACGACTGGGACCGCTCCGTCGGCCGCCCCGGTGCTGACGAACAGCAGGTGAATCGGCCCCTCGACCGTCACGGTCCGGCGGACGTGCAGGTATGCCCCGTCCCGTAGGAAGCCGGCGTTGAGGGCGACGAACGGGTTGGCGTCGATGGCGGCGTGCTGCCCGAGATGGGCCCGCACCACGTCCGGGTGCCGCTCGACCGCCTCGGCCAAGCCGAGCAGCGTGGCACCGGGCGGCAACTTGCCGGGCGTGGACAGGTCGGGTCGGTACTGACCGTTGACGAAGACGAGCTCGGCCGCGGCGGCCTTGCCAAACGTGTGGCGGTCGACGGCGTCGGCCGCCCCGCCGTCGTCCTCGGGGACGGCGAGCCGGAAGTCGGTCTTGGCGATCGGGGCGACGTTCGTGAACCGCCACTCCTCCTGCTTCGTCGTCGGGAACCCGACCGCGTCGAACCGGGCCATCCCGTCGCGCCGCAGGTCGGCGAGCCAACCGGGGACGGCGGCCGCGGCCTCCTGCTTCTGGAGTCGCCGGAGGGTCGACGCGCCGGGGGATTGGGGGTCCATCAGTTGGGTCATGGGTCTGCCGTGCTCGCGGGCACTTGGTCGGGGACCGCGAGCACCCATCGTCGCCGTCTTCGTCGTCCAACGGCCGGCCCTGCGGGCGGCCGCTCAGAGATCGCTGATCAAGGATAGGTCGGGAGGGGCCGCGGTCACGCGAGCTGACCGACCTCTTTCTCCACCCAGTCGTACCCCTTCTCCTCCAACTCCAGGGCCAACTCTTTGCCGCCGGTCTTGACGATCCGGCCGTCGAGCATGACGTGGACGAAGTCGGGCGTGATGTAGTCGAGCAGCCGCTGGTAGTGAGTGACCACCAGCAAGGCCCGGCCCGGCCCGCGGAGGCTGTTCGCGCCGCTCGCCACCGTCTTGAGGGCGTCGATGTCCAGCCCGCTGTCCGTCTCGTCCATCAGGCAGAGCGTCGGGTCGCAGACGGCCATCTGGAACACCTCGTTCCGCTTCTTCTCGCCGCCGCTGAACCCCTCATTCACGGCGCGGTTCATGAAGCTCTTGTCCATCTTCAGGAGGTCCATCTTGCCCTTGACGAGCTTCAGGAACTCCATCGCGTCGAGCTCGGGTTCGCCCTTGTGCTTGCGGACGGCGTTGACGGCCGCCTTCAGGAAGTAGCTCGTCGACACGCCCGGGATCTCGACCGGGTACTGGAACGCCAGGAACACTCCCTCGGCCGCCCGCTCCTCCGTGCTCATGTCCAGCAGGTCCTTGCCGTCGTAGGTGACGGTGCCGTCCGTCGGCTCGTACGCCTCCCGGCCCATCAGCACTTGGGCGAGCGTGCTCTTGCCCGACCCGTTCTTCCCCATGATCGCGTGGACCTCGCCGCGGTTGATCGTGAGGTCGACGCCCTTGAGGATCTCTCGGCCGTTCGGGGCGGCGAGGCGGGCGTGGAGGTTCTTGATTTCGAGCAGTGCGGACATGAGCTATCTATCCTGCGTTATTCGTTCCGGACGGGGTGCCGTCCCACTTCGTGATGCCGCGCCAAGCGGAGGGACGACCGGCTTTAGCCGACCGATCCTTCCAGGCTCACCCCCAACAGCTTCCGGGCCTCGACCGCGAACTCCATCGGGAGCTCCTTGAACACCTCTTTGCAGAAGCCGTTCACGATCATCCCGACCGCGTCCTCGAGGCTGATCCCCCGGCTCTTGCAGTAGAACAGTTGGTCCTCTCCGATCTTGCTCGTGCTCGCCTCGTGCTCGGCCCGGCTCGTGGTGTTCTTCACCTCGATGTACGGGAACGTGTGGGCCCCGCACCGGTCGCCGAGCAGCAGCGAGTCGCACTGCGTGTAGTTCCGGGCGTTCGCCGCCCCCTTCAGGATCTTCACCAGCCCGCGGTACGTGTTCTGCCCGCGGCCGGCGCTGATCCCCTTGCTGACGATCGTGCTCTTCGTGTTCCGGCCGATGTGGATCATCTTCGTGCCGGTGTCCGCCTGCTGGCGGTGGTGGGTCAGCGCGACACTGTAAAATTCGCCCACGCTGTCATCGCCCTGCAGGACGCAACTCGGGTACTTCCAAGTGATCGCGCTGCCGGTCTCGACCTGCGTCCAGCTGATCTTGCTCCGCGCCCCGCGGCAGGCCCCGCGCTTCGTCACGAAGTTGTAGATGCCGCCCCGGCCGGTCTGCGGGTCGCCGGGGTACCAGTTCTGGACCGTGCTGTACTTAATGGTGGCGTCGTCGAGCGCCACCAGTTCGACGACGGCCGCGTGCAGCTGGTTCTCGTCCCGCACCGGGGCCGTGCAGCCCTCGAGGTAACTGACGTACGCGCCGGCGTCGGCGATGATCAGCGTCCGCTCGAACTGCCCGGTGTTCTGGGCGTTGATCCGGAAGTACGTGCTCAGCTCCATCGGGCACCGGACGCCCTTGGGGATGTACACGAAGCTGCCGTCGGAGAACACGGCGCTGTTGAGCGTCGCGAAGTAATTGTCTTTGTAGGGAACGACCGACCCGATGTACTGCTTCACCAGCTCCGGGTGCTCGCGAACCGCCTCGCTCATCGAGCAGAAGATGATCCCGAGCTCCGCCAGTTTGCCCTTGAACGACGTGTGGACAGACACCGAGTCGAACACGGCATCGACTGCCACCCCGGCCAACGCCGCCCGCTCGGCCAGCGGGATGCCGAGCTTCTCGTACGTCGCCAGCAGCTCCGGGTCGACCTCGTCGAGGCTCTGGAGCTTCGGCTTCGGGGCCGAGAAGTAGCTGATGCCTTGGTAGTCGATCGACGGGTAGTGGAGCTTGGCCCAGTCGACCGGCTCGGTCATCGTCTGCCAGTGGCGAAATGCCTTGAGCCGCCAGTCGAGCATCCACTGCGGCTCGCCCTTCTTGGCCGAGATGAACCGGACTGTGTCCTCGCTCAGCCCGGGCGGGAGCGAGTCGGACTCGATGTCGGTGACGAACCCGTACTTGTACTCCTGGTTCGCCAGCGTCTCGATCTCGGTGGTTTCGGTAGGCAT
>JAQGHJ010000634.1 GCA_028288905.1 Phycisphaerales bacterium
CCCGCCGCACCATCACCGCCCACGCCCCCAGCGGCACGATCGTCTGAAGGACCGCTACCGGCCCCTTGCACATCACCGCGAGCCCGACCGCCGCGCCGGCCGCGACGACGGCCCAGCCTTGCCGCCGCAGCGCCGCCCGCGCGAGCAGCGCGTCGGCCGCCGCCACCCACAGGAACAGGTGAACGTCGGTGCTCGCAAGCCGGACGAACCGCAGGAACAACAGGCTCGTGACGGCGACGACGGCCGCCGCCAACCCGACCCGCCGGCCGCCGATCGTCCGCCCCAGGTCGAACGTCGCCGCCGCCGCCAGGCATCCGGCCAGCAGCGCCGGCCAGCGGATCTCCCACGCCAGCCGGTCGTACGCCGCCGCCCGGGCGGTTGGGTCGAGGGACCCGACGCCGGCCATCGTGCGGTCGGTGACGGCGAGCGCCCCGACCCACGCCGGCAGCGGCGGCTTCTTCACGCGGGGCGTGCCGTTGAGCGTCGGGGTGAGCCACGTCCCGCCGGGCCGCCGCATCTCCAGCACCGTGGCGGCGTGGATCACCTCGATCCCGTTCGCCAGTTCGAGCCGCCCGAGCAGCGGGGCGATGGCCGCGAACGCGAGGACCGCCACCGCCCACCCGGCCCAGCGGGGCACGACGGGGCGGCGGGGCCGGGGCGAATCGGTCGCGCGGTCGGGACGAGTCGGCACGCAGGCAATCTACGGCATCGACCCGACGCGGCAAGCCGAGCGGACGGTGACAAAACGAGCGGCCTATCGGGCGTCCGTCTGCTCAGAACGTGTTCGACTCTGTTGATACCCTCTCGCGGTTGCCCGCCCTCCCGCCCGCCCGCCCGCAACGGATGTCATCCTGAGCGCAGAGAAGGACCCCTCGCCCACCGCGCGACCGGGCGAGCGGTTGAAGGGGATCGGAATGTGAATGGGTGGCCCACCGCCGGTGCTCGCGAGGGCCACCCATTCACATTCCACCGTCCCCGAACTACTGGCGAGGTCGCGCAGTGGACGGGGGTCCTTCGCTCCGCTCAGGATGACATCCGTTGGGGTGGGCGGGCCGTCCGGGGTAGCGGCCGGAGGGTCTCAACAGAGACCGTACTTTTGAGGTGGGCCTGGGTCCGGCTGGCACGGTCAAGCTTCTTGTTTGCCCGTGCCAGCCGGACGCTGTCTCGACCCGCAACCACGCTTCAGGAGACGGTGGCCGCGCGGTTGTAGCCGCCCGGCCGCCGATGGCATAATCCCGTGCATGCCCAACCGCCCCGCACTCGCCGCCGCCGCGGCCCTGTTCCTGGCCGCGTCGGCCGCCCTGGCCGCCGACGCGTTCCCGCCGATCCCGCGGAAGCTGCCGCCGCCAGGAACCGCCCAGGTGTCGGCGACGGACCGGGCGGCGCTGGAGGCGGAGCTCGGCAAGCTGCAGAAGCGGCTCGCCGCGGCCGAGGCGGCATCGGCCGCCAAGCCGGTCATCGCCGATCTGCTGTCGGACGTGCAGGCGTACGAGAAGGCGGTGCGGCTCGCCCTGGCGAATGACGAGTTTTACGAGGCGAAGAAGCCGGCCGCTGCCGGCGCGACGAAGGGGGCCGGCAAGGGGGCGGCCAAATCCGACGCCCCCAAGCCCGACGCCGATAAGCCGGCCGCCGACAAGCCATCCACCCCGCGGGGCGTGGTCGCCGCGTTCGACCTGCTCAAGACGGCCAACCGCCGGCTCGACGAGATCGAGGCCGGCGCCCCGTCCTGGGTCGGCAAGAAGGGGTTCGTCGTCCGCGGGTACCGCAGCGACGTCGACGGGTCGGCCCAGCCGTACGGGCTGGACATCCCCGACGACGTCGACCTGACCAAGCCCACCCCCCTGTACGTCTGGCTGCACGGCCGGGGCGACACCGACACCGACCTGTACTTCATCAAGAGTCACGAGACCAAGGGCGGGGAGATGCGGCCGAAGGGGGCGATCACCCTTCACCCGCTCGGCCGGCACTGCGTCGGGTACAAGTCGGCCGGGGAAATCGACGTGCTGGACGCGGTCGAGTCCGTGAAGAAGCGGTACAAGATCGACGCCAACCGGATCGTGCTCGCCGGGTTCAGCATGGGCGGGGCCGGCGCGTGGCACGTCGGGGCGCACTACGCCGACCGTTGGGCGGTGGTGCACACCGGGGCCGGGTTCATCGACGTCCGGCGGTACCAGAAGGTGGACCCGGCGACGGTGCCGGCGGCCGAGCGGCTGATGTGGGGCGCGTACGACGTCCCGGACTACGTCCGCAACCTGTTCAACGTCCCGGTCGTCAGCTACAGCGGGGAGCTGGACAAGCAGCGGGCGTCGGCCACCATCATGGCCGAGGTGTTCAAGGAGAACGGCCGGGAGCTGGAGCAGTTCATCGGCCCGGGGGTCGAGCACAAGTACGAGCCGAAGACGCTGCCGGTCGTGATGAAGCGGATCGCCGACCTGCTGGCCAAGGGCCGGGACCCGAGCCCGAAGCACGTCGAGCTGCAGACCCGGACGCTGCGGTACAACAAGATGTTCTGGGTCGAGGCGACCGGCTTGGGCGAGCATTGGGCCGACGCCCGGGTCGACGCGACGGCCAAGGACGACGGCACGATCGACGTGACGACGAAGAACGTGACCGGGCTGACCCTGTCGCGCCCGGCGACGGCGGTAAAGGTGGACGGGGCGAAGCTGCCCGTGCCGGCCGCGTCGAACGGGACGATCCGGCTCGCCAAGACCGGCAACAAGTGGGCGGTCGCGACGGACGCCCCGCCGGCCGGGGCCGCCGCGGCGGGCGGCAAGCTCGCCAAGCGGCCCGGCCTACAGGGCCCGATCGACGACGCGTTCATGGCCCCGTTCCTGTTCGTCGCCCCGACCGGCCCGGCCGTCAGCCCGGCCGTGCAGCAGTGGGTCGAGTTCGAGATGGCCCACCAGCAGGACCGGTGGCGGGCGCTGATGCGGGGGGACGCCCGGGTGAAGAAGGACACCGAGGTCACGCCGGACGACGTCGCGAAGTACAACCTCGTCCTCTGGGGCGACGCCAAGTCGAACGCCCTGATCGCCAAGGCGGCCGAAAAGCTGCCGGCCAAGTGGGCCGGCGGCAAGCTCGCCTTCGGCGGCCGGTCGCACGACGCGGCCACTCACCTGCCGGCGCTGATCTACCCGAACCCGCTGAACCCGACGAGGTACGTCGTGCTCAACAGCGGCCCCACGTTCCGGGAGAACGACGACCGG
>JAQGHJ010000547.1 GCA_028288905.1 Phycisphaerales bacterium
GCTTCTCGCACAGCACGTGCTTGCCGGCCTTGAGCGCCTTGACCGTGTACTCGGCGTGCAGATGGTTCGGCAGGACGTTGTAGACGACCTGCACGGCCGGGTTGTCCTTCAGCTTCCCGACGTCGGCGTACGAGTACACGGCGGCCGGGTCGATCCCGTAGAACGCGGCCACCTGCTTGGCCTTGTCCGGGTGTCCGCTGACGAGGGCGACCGGGCGGGAGTTCTCGCACGACCCGAACGCCGGCAGGATCTCCTCGAGCGCGAGCTTGCCGAGCCCCATGACCGCGTATCCAACCTTCTTTGCCGCCCCCTTCGGCACGGCCGCGTCAGGCGACGTTTGATCCGGCGGGGCGAGCGGCACCCCGCGGAGGGCGGCGGGCACCGCGGCGACGGCGGCCAGCGCGCCGGCGGCCATGAGGAAGTGGCGGCGGGAGGAGGCGGAGGACGACTCGGGTAACGGGTTCGACGGGATCATGGCGGCACCTTGGGATCGAGCGGTTTTCGTCAACGCGCGATGCTAGGGCCACGGGCAGAAGACGAGCGAACCCGGAGTGCCGTGAAATGGGCCTCACGGCCGCCACGCCGCCGGGAGGACACATCGACCGTCGTTTGTGCAACGGCGGCGGTCGGGCCCGTCAGTGACACGGGCTTCCAGCCCGTGCTGAATGGCTTCTTTTCCCGTGCGGGGCCTGTCCCAATCTCCCTTCCTTCGCGTTCTTGGCCGAATCGCCTCGCACGGGCCGGAAGCCCGCGTCACTGACGGGGCCGTTCGAACCGCCGGCGGGCTCCGGGGCGATGGGCAGCCGTACCGCCCGCCTGCCCCTCGCCCCCAAGCGGCTACCGGCCCCGGCCGCCCGTTCGTATCATCGCCCGCCCTTATGACCAACGACCCCGCCCGCCCGCCCCGCGACGCCCACGACACTTACGAGTCCCCGCTCGCCAGCCGCAACGCCAGCCCCGAGATGCTCCGGCTGTTCAGCCCGCGGCACAAGTTCGGGCTGTGGCGGCGGCTGTGGCTGGAACTGGCCCGGTGCGAGCGGGAGCTGGGGCTGGCCCGTATCCCCGAGGCTGCCCTGACCGAGATGGCGGCTCACTTGGACGACGTCGACTTCCCGGCCGCCGCCGCGTGGGAGAAGCGGCTCCGGCACGACGTGATGGCCCACGTCCACACGTTCGAGGAGGCCGCCCCGGCCGCCAAGGGCGTCGTCCACCTCGGGGCGACCAGCCAGTACGTCGTCGACAACGCGGACCTGGTCATCATGCGGGACGCGCTCAAGCTCGTCGCCTCCCGCCTGGCCAACGCGATCGACGCGCTGGCCACCTTCGCCGTGACGTGGAAGGACCTGCCGACGCTCGGGTTCACCCACTTCCAGCCGGCCCAGCTCACGACCGTCGGCAAGCGGGCGACGCTCTGGGCGCAAGACCTGGCGCTGGACCTGGAGGAGGTCGAGTACCGGATCGCGTCGCTGCGGTTCCGCGGGGTGAAGGGCACGACCGGCACGCAGGCGTCGTTCCTCAGCCTGTTCGACGGCGACCACGCGAAGGTCGACGCACTCGACCGGATGGTGACCGAGCGGTTCGGGTTCAAGGAGTCGTACACCGTCACCGGCCAGACCTACCCGCGGAAGGTGGACGCGGCCGTCGTGAACACGCTGGCGGGAGCGGCGGCGAGCGTGCACAAGTTCTGCAACGACGTCCGGCTTCTGGCCGGCATGAAGCTGCTGGAGGAGCCGTTCGAGGCCGAGCAGGTCGGCAGCAGCGCGATGGCGTACAAGCGGAACCCGATGCGGTGCGAACGGGCGACCGGCCTGAGCCGGTTCGTAATTTCGCTGGCCAACAGCCCACTGATGACGGCGGCCGAGCAGTGGTTCGAGCGGACGCTGGACGACTCGAGCAACAAGCGGCTGGCGGTGCCCGAGCCGTTCCTGGCGCTCGACGGGGCGCTGAACATCGTCGTGAACGTGGCCCGCGGGCTCGTCGTGTACCCGAAGACGACGGCGGCGGCCGTGGCGGCCGAGCTGCCGTTCATGGCGACGGAGGAGATCCTCATGGCCGGCGTGCAGCGGGGCGGGGACCGCCAGGACCTGCACGAGGCGATCCGCCGCCACTCGCACGCGGCCGCGGCGGTGGTCAAGTCTGAGGGCAAGTCGAACGACCTGATCGACCGGCTGCGGGCGGACGCCGCGTTCGCCGGCGTGGACTTCGGCGACGTGATGTCGCCGTCCCGGTTCGTCGGCCGGGCGCCGGAGCAGGTCGACCAATTCGTGCGGTCGGTGGTCACGCCGATCCGTGACCGTTACGCCGCGGAGCTGGGTGCCGGCGGCGAACTGAAGGTGTGATCGCGTTCCGGCCGACTGGTCGCTGGGGCGATCAAACGGCTGCTCGTCGGGACTGTGATTCCTCCACCGCTACACCGAGGGGTCGGGATGCCGGGTCGGCGGGAGGACCAGCTGAACCGTGCGGTCACGGCCGGGTCGCACGAGCGTTCGGCGGCGGGCAGTGAGCCACGATCCCAACGCAATAGCCAGTTCGACGCCATGACGTGCGAAAACACGCGATTGCGATATTCGGCGTGCGGCACCACGGTTACCCTACAGATATGGCGTGAGAGCCACATGGGAGGCACGTTGCTGAGCCGCCTTCGCGGCGGTGAGTCTTCAGTCATAACGTTCGCGCTCGAAGGCGACGGCGTTTGGCGACGGTAGGGCAACCTGGGCAAGTGAAACGATTATTTTTGCGTCATCGGTGAGGCGGATTGCGCTAAGAAACAGCAGCCGCCGTTCGTTGGGCGGGAGGGCGTAAAGCTGTAAGTATCTATCGGGGATGAGGAAAGCGCATTGTTCAGTCCGGGCGAGCGGACATAAAAAAGCCTTGACGGGCCCGTCTGGTCGGGATACGTTGACCTCACTGCCGGGCGGCGACCTCGGGTGGGGTGGCCGAAGCCAGGAAGTAAAAGAGTCCCGCACGTTCTGACGGGTTGTTGAGACGGCGAAAAGCCGACGAAGTCAAAGAGGTCGTTTAAGCGGCCTCTGGAACCGTGCGCCAGTTGTTTGCCTAGGGGCAGAACATGATGTCAACGAAACGGTCCTTTGCCTTCCTGTCGGTCGTCCTCGGCGCGTCTGCCGTGGCATCGGCTCAGTCGGCCCCGTCCATTGGGTTCTTCGACTGGGACACGACGGACAACACAGGCTTCGCGAACTTCTCGCCGACGCCCTTCCTGACCGACTCGAACGCTGCCCAGGTGGCGTCGGTTCTGTCGGCCTCGCAGGCCGCCGGCAAGACGCTGGCCGTGAAGATCACGACGCCGCTGACCAGCACGGCGGCGAAGAACATCTTCAACCAGTTCAACGTCAAGTACGTGTTCTGCGACTTCGAAGACACGCAGGCCGTCGGGCGGACGCGGGCGATCGCCGACCTCGTGCTCAACTCGAGCCAGTCGTCGAACGCGTTCGTCGGGAACTTCAACTTCTACCCGAACGCCAGCAACGACGGCACCCGGCCGACGGGCAGCACGGACCCGACGGGCAAGGCCTTCAGCTTCGACAACAAGCCGTTCAGCTCCCAGTACACGGACAGCCGCGGCAAGACGGCGACGAAGACTGGCAAGCTGATGGCGAACGAGTCCCTGTACCCGGGCTCGCCGGACTTCCGGAACCCGGCCCAGGGTAACTCGAATGCCCCGAACATCCGGTCGGCCCTGTTCACGCTGCCGATCCTTCGGGCCGGCAACACGACGAGTGCTCTGCCGAGCGGCGACCAGCACATCCCGTGGGTGAGCCGCTTCAACAACTACGGCAACTCGGCTCTGGACTCGGACGGCAATCCGAATAACGGGTTTGTGTTCGATGCCACCGCTGGTTCGGTGAACGCGGGGCAGCTGCCGTCGCGAGGGGACTTCCAGGCCCAGATCCAGCACTACCGGCTCCGGGGCGCGACGAGCGTCAACATGTTCGAGGCCGCGTCCAACTCGGCCACGCAGGGGAACGGTTCGGTCCTGGGTTACACCCGGGCTCAGGCCCGCGACGATATCCGCACCGGTTGGTCAGCCTCGAACGTGACGAACCAGGTGTTCGCCCGGAACAACTACGCCTTCGCGAACCTCGGTTCGACGGTGAACGTCTTCCCGGCGAACAACAACCAGACGCCGCAGACGGTCAGCAGCGAGTCCGCCGGCGTGATCTTCTCGGGCGTGTACGACAAGGCCGGCGCGAGCGGCGTTCGGGCCCTTGCCGTGCTGATCAGCAATATGTCCGCGGTCGAGAAGTGGGTCGATCTGCCGACGATTGGCGGCTTGGAGACCTACAACGCGGGCGCCGCCCGTCGTGACGACTACTTGGTCCCGGCCGGCACTCACCGCCTGCTGACGTTCCAGTTTGGCACCAACCGCTGGAATCTGACCTCGAACTCCCTCCAGTTCACGGATGCCAATCGCAACGGTGTGGGTGTGCCGGAGCCGACCACCGCTGCCTTGCTGGGCGTCGGTGCCGTGGGCCTCTTGGTCCGCCGGCGTCGGACCGCCTGAGATCGACGCGGTAAGCAGTTGAACAATCACGAGGGCCGCCCGACTGGGCGGCCCTCGTGTCGTTCTCGGATCATAGAAAAGTTAGTTTCTCTGACAATTTTCGAAAACACGCGCTGAGTCTGTAGGGTTGTGGTGCGGCCGTTCCGGCGGCACGGCGGGGCACTATGCCCGCCTTCAGGCCCTGTAGGGTTCGTATCCGCCGGGCTGGCGGCCGCGCGGGCCGTCCCTGTGAGAAGGCTACAGGCAGGACGCCGCCGCACCCAAGGCGGGGACTTGCTACGTGCTGCAGGGAACGCCTTGGTGCAACGTATCCTGTTGGGCCGAGGGTGAGATGGGCTTGCGGTACCCTACTGTCCGTGGCCAGCGTCGAATGGGCCGGCCGGCGTCAGCCTGCCACGGACAGGCGGGAACGGCGGCAACGGCACTGCGTTTCGCGATCGACGGCGAGCCTCTGGCCTCCCGCTGAAGTCTCAACCCATTTCGCCGGCGGCACCGCCGCGAAACGGCATCGTTCCCGAACGTCCACTCTGCCCTTGCTCCTTGGCGCGCCGCCCGCTGTATCAACCTACCTGCGATCCGCGTCGTACGACTGTTTCGAATACCCTCGTGTCGCGAGCACAAACCAGGGCTTGCCCCGGCCATTGCGTGCCGCCTAGTCCACCATGAGTTGCACCGCCCGACTTGCCGACCGCGGTCGTTCAAGGTGGAGTTCAGGGCAGCCGACACTGTGTAAGCGGGAGTTGCGCCGAAGGTCCGGCTAGACCCGCAGTGCGCCGCTGGAAAGCCAAAGCGGTCGGCAGCCGCCCCCGGCCTGCGGCCTCGTGCCGGGTCCGCCCGACCGACCTCAACGGATTGAACGCTTATGCCCCGTGACATTCCCGTCGGCAACGGCCGCATGCTGGTGACCTTCGACAGCCAATACCAGATCCGCGACTTCTACTACCCGCACGTCGGCCAAGAGAACCACGCCGGGGCCACCCCGTTCCGGTTCGGCGTCCACACCGACGTCCCGGGGGAGAACCGGTCGGCCCTGTTCTGGACCACCACGCCCGGCTGGTCGATCCGCCAGCGGTACCTCAACGACACGTTGACGACCGGCGTCACCCTGGAGCGCGGGGACCTCAACCTCGTCCTGCACTGCAACGACTGCGTCGACTTCCACCGGAACATCCTGGTCCGGCGGATCAAGATTAAGAACCTGGCGAGCCACGGGCGGATGGTGAAGGTCATCCACAGCCAGGACTTCAACATGTTCGGGTCGAAGATCGGAGACACCGCCTATTACGACCCGGACCTGCGGAGCGTCGTCCACTACCGGGCGAACCGATACGCGCTGGTGACATTCTTCGGGGCCCCGCCGACCGGGTCGGCACCGGGCACGATCGGCCCGCAGGGGGTGGACGAGTACGCGACCGGGTCGAGCGGGTTCGCCGGGGCCGAGGGCACTTGGCGGGACGCTGAGGACGGGCACCTCCAGGGCAACCCCATTGCCCAGGGGTCGGTCGACTCGACCGTCGCCTGCCACGTCCCTGTCGGGCCCGGTGGCGAGGCCGTCGTGTACATGGCGTTCATCGTCGGCCAGAGCCGGGGCGAGCTGGTCGAGATGCACGGGTGGCTCGACAAGATGAACCCGCAGGGCGTGCTGGACCGCACGAGCGCGTACTGGCGGCTGTGGGTCGGCGGGACGAACCTGAACTTCGGCAACCTGCCGCCGACCGTGGTCGAGTCGTTCAAGCGGTCGCTGCTCGTGCTCCGCACCCAGATCGACAACGGCGGGGCGATCATCGCGGCGAACGACAGCGACATCATGCAGTTCGCCCGGGACACGTACTCGTACATGTGGCCGCGGGACGGGGCGCTGGTCGCCAACGCGCTGGACCTGGCCGGGTTCCCGGATATCGCCAAGTCGTTCTACGCGTTCTGCCAGCGGGTGATCACCGAGGAGGTGTACTTCCTGCACATGTACAACCCGGACGGGTCGCCGGCCAGCTGCTGGCACCCGTGGGTGCTCAAGGGCAGCCGGGTGCTTCCGATCCAGGAGGACGAGACGGCCCTGGTCGTCTGGGCCCTGTGGCGGCACTACTTCCGGTACCGGGACATCGAGTTCATCCGCCCGCTGTGGGTCGACGTGGTGCAGAAGGCGGCCGACTTCATGGTCCGGTACCGGGACCCGCGGACCGGGCTGCCGCTGCCGAGCTACGACCTGTGGGAGGAGCGGTGGGGCGTGCACGCGTTCACGGTCGCGACCGTGTACGGCGGGCTGAAGGCGGCCCACAACTTCGCCGTCGCGTTCGGGGACCGGGTCCGGGCGGCCACGTACCTCAAGGCGGCCGAGGAGATGAAGGTCGGGGCGGCCAAGTACCTGTTCAGCCCTAAGTTGAACCGGTTCGTCCGCCGGCTCGTCCCGAAGGACATCCCGACCCCGCCGGACAGCCCGACGTACGTCGAGGCCGCCCCGCTCAGCCACACCCCGAGCGTCGACGAGGTGTACGACGTCGACGAGGTGTGCGACGCGTCGCTGTACGCGATCTACAAGTTCCACCTGTTCGAGGCCGACGACCCGCGGGTCGTCAGCACCATGCGGGCGGTGGAGGAAAAGCTGTGGGTGAAGACGGCCGTCGGCGGCGTCGCCCGGTACGAGAACGACTACTACCACCGGATCAGCGACGACATCGCCAACGTCCCCGGGAACCCGTGGTTCATCTGCACGCTCTGGCTGGCCGACTACCACATTGCCCGGGCCAAGACCGGGTCGGACCTGAAGAAGGCGATCCCGATCCTGGAGTGGGCGGCCGCCCACGCGCTCGAGAGCGGGGTGCTGGCCGAGCAGGTCCACCCGTACACGAACGAGCCGCTGAGCGTCAGCCCCCTCACCTGGAGCCACGCGACCGTGGTCTCGACGGTCATCAAGTACCTGGAGGGGCTGGAGCAGGCCCAGGTGTGCGGGACGTGCAACCACTCGCTGTACCGGCTCCGCAGCCGGGGCACGGTGCAGGTCCGCGGCACCCAGTCGATCTTCGGCCGGCTCGACGCCGAGTTCGGGCCGGGGGACGCGGCCGACGCCGACGCGTACGCCCCGGTCGGGCGGGCGGTCGTCACCGACCCGCGGAACAACAAACCGGCCCGGCTCACGCTGTCGATCGACACCCGCGACTGCATCGGGTGCGACGTGTGCGTCGCCCACTGCGACCCGGGCGTGCTGAAGATGGTCGACCAGAAGGCGATGGTCGACCTGCGGAACCTCGACAAGTGCAACCTGGACGGCAAGTGCGTGCAGGTGTGCCCGACGAACGTCGTCGCCCTGAGCGTGATCGCCGAGCCGGCGGCCGGCGGCGGGACGCCGGACGGCGGGGCGGCCCCTGCCGGGCTGGCGGAGCCCGCCGAGTTCCTGCGGTCACTCAACGCCCTGTTCGCCGGCGACCCGGCCCCCGGGCGGGCCGAGGGCAAGCACGGCATCGGAGCCCCGGCCCCTAAGATGGGCGGGCGGTGACCCGGTCGGTCGGGGTTGCCCGAAACAGGGGGTAGGACGTCCGCCGGCCGACTCACGTATGCTCGGGGCGCGTGTCTCCCCTACGGGGAGGCCGCCCGCCCGGCACGTCGCCGGCGGCGCGAGCGACCCGCCCCCGCGGGAGGAGGCAGTGATGTGGCGTCGAACGTTCAAATCGTGGGCTGTCGGCGCGTGCGCTGCCGTCCTGATCGCGTTGCTGGCTGGCCCGGCCGTCGGGGCCGACAAGAAGGATAAAAAGCAGGGCGATCAGGCCCGCGACGCGATCGACAAGCAGAAGGACATCGCCAACGCCCTGAAAGACAAGGCCAAGGGCGGCCCGGACACGCAGAAGTCCGACGACGCCAAGGCGGACCCGCTCCAGAAGCAGCTCGACGACCTCAAGGACAAGCTGCAGAAGGAAAAGGACCGCCACGCCGCCGCCCTCGAGCCGCTGAACAAGGACCTCAAGGCCCAGAC
>JAQGHJ010000597.1 GCA_028288905.1 Phycisphaerales bacterium
GTCGAGCCGGCCCCGGGCGTGCTCACTCTCCGCGAGCTGGCCAGTCGCTACGTCGACTACCTCCAGCAGCGGGCGACCACCGGCAAGCCCAAGCCGATCACGCCCCGCACCCTCCACGACTACGTTAAGATCGTCCGGGCCTTCGGGAAGGCGGTCGGCGGCGACACGCCCGCCGCCAAGGTCGGCCCGCCGGAGTTTGCCGCCTTCGCCCGGTCGATCGGCCACCTCGCCCCGTCCGCCTTCGGCGCGATCGTCGGCAAGGTCCGGGCGTGGTGGAATTGGGCGGTCGACGCGGAGCTGATCGACCGCGTGCGGTTCGGCCCCGACTTCCGCGTGCCGCCGGCCGCCGAGCTGCGGGACAGCCGCATCGCCCGCCGCCGCCGCTTCACGCCCGCCGAAGTGGCCCGCCTCTACGAATCCGCCGACGCGACCATCAAGCCGATGATCGGGCTCGGGATCTGCGGCGCGCTCAACAACTCCGAAGTCGGCTGGCTCGAACGCGAGTGCGTTGACCTGGCGTCCGGCGTGCTCGACTTCCGCCGCCGCAAGCGGGGCAAGGTTCGCCGCGTCGTCCCGCTCCCGCCCGACGTCGTCGCGGCCCTGGCGGCGTACGCCCGCCCCGACCCGATCGACCCGGCACACGCCGGCCTGTTCTTCGTCAGCCCGGCCGGCCACCCGTACAACCGCCAACGCGACACGGCGGACGGCGGGCACACGGATAAGGTCGGGCTCGACTTCGCCCGCCACATGCGACGGGCCGGCCTGAAGGTGGCCGGGGCCGGCGACGGCCGCAGCTTCGCCGGGCTCCGCACGACGTTCGCGAACCTCGCCCCCGGCGGCTACCGCGAGGAAGTCGAGATCATCACCGGCCACGCGCGCGGCACCGTGCTGCTCGACCACTACCTTGAGGATGTCGGGTTGGCTCGGCTGGTTCACGTCGTCGACCACGTATGGGGCCAGGTGTCGCAATGGTTCTCGCGGGAGTGGCACGGGCCGGTGCCCGTCCCGGCTAGAAGTCGATGGCCGGGTTGAGCGGCGGCCGGCTCGCGTTCGTCGCCGTCCCGGGCTTCCGCTTGGCGGCGGCCGCCGCCGGCACGTACCGGCTGGCCGCGAGCACGGCCCCGGGCACTTCTTCGGGGTCGACGAGCAAGATCCGCTCGCCCCGCCGGTACGCCGGCAGCTTCCCGTGCTCGACCATCTCGCGGATCGCGTAGTACCGGCACCCGGCGAGCTTCGCGGCCCTGGCCAGCGGGACCAGCCGGGCGAGCTTTTCGGCGTCTGCGCTCATCGTCCGCCCTCCTTGAAATACTTCTGAAGAAAAAGCAGTCGAGCGAAGCCGCGCGGCAGCGGTTAAGCCGGCGGGCGGGGCGGGCGGCTCAGCCTTGGCCGTCCCACCGTTCCGGGTCTTCCGACTCGTCCGGGGCCGCGGTCGCCGCGGGCGGGCGAGGCGGGGAAGGCGGCAGCGCGATCCGCGTGGCCGGCGGGGCGTGGATCGACAGCGTGACGCGGCGGCCGGCGACCTTCCGGACGGTCACGGTCACGTCGGGGCCGATCCGGATCACGTTGCGGGCGCGGCGGTCGGTTGTGAGTGGCATAGGGCTCCGTCAGAAAAACACGATTGCTTGCGTCGCAACCGTTGCGAACGCAATCAGAACGTAGTGAGATCGTCCGACGAGCTTTCGCCCGCCGTTACGCTGCTCGCGGGACCGGCCGATAAGACGGGCTCCGCTTACGAATCGGCAATCCCAGCCGAAGGTCGCCAAAGATGGCGAAGGTTGTCGTCAGTGTCGCCCCGGGAGATGCGTCGGCGGCTTTGCGGGCCGCGACGGTTGGGGCGATGATGAGGAACATTTAACCAACTGCTAGCAGTTGGTGCAAGGAGATACCGTGGCAGTTGCTAGCAGTAGGGCACTAGAAGCTAGCCGAAGTGTCGACGTAACATGCGCTTCGGTGGCTGAGAGGCAGAAAATATTTCTTCGCGTCCCCGCAGAGCTGAAAGACGAATTCAGCAGGAACTGCGACGAGCGGGGGATGGACCAGAACGAGACGGGCGAACGCCTGGTCCGGTGGTTCCTCGAACTTGGCCCGCTTGCGCAGGCCATGCTCATGCGGGGGATGCCGCCCGAAGAGATCGTCGCGAGCCTTGCCGGAAGCTCTCGCAAGAGCCCGCCGGAGGGGCAGTCATACAGGCGGGCCGCCAAGCAGCGGCCTCAGTAGCGGGGCACCAGGGAATGAAGGCGTTCGTCTCGGCTTGTGCGTGCGGCGTCATTCTGCTGGTTGTCGTCGTCGCGATGTTCGGCGGCAAGACATCACCGCCGCCCCCGCCGCCGCCGGCTAGACCGGCCCCTGTCGCCGTGGCGAAGTCCGAGGATCAGGCAGACAAGCTCTATCCCGTCGAGAACGTCAAGCACCTCAGTGAGTCCGACCGCCACATCGTTTGGCGAAAGGTTTTCAGGGCACGCCGCCAAGGGCTGAAGGAAGCCGACGAGAAGTACCCAGCCTTCGCCCCGCATGGTCGGGGAGGGTCAAGCGACGGCCTGAAAGCGTACTCCGAGCTTTCAGGCCGCCTTGCGGATCAGTATGAGGCGGACGTTCTCCGCGAGGCGGGGCTGTCGAAAGATCAGGGCACAAGCATTTCTGTAGAGGCGTCCGCCCGTGGATGGGAACCGCCGTCCGACGCCTACGGCGTCAGCCCCTGAACGCAAGCAGCCGGCGGCGGGTCACCACTCCGCACGCCGGCCGAATCGGTAAAGCCCGCCAACCGTTCAGTTCGCCACCATCCCCGCCGCGTCCGGGTTGTCGATCAGGAAGTTCTCGACGACCTCGCCCCGCTGGTAGACCGGCCCCCGCACCACGGCCCCGTTCGGGTGGCCGTTGGAGTTGGCCCCCTCGTCCCAGCTCTGAAGGTGGT
>JAQGHJ010000642.1 GCA_028288905.1 Phycisphaerales bacterium
CTGGCGGCGTGGCGGCGGCGGCCGCCGGGCGAGCGGGCGCTGGCGGCCCTCGGGCGGATCCTCGAGCGGCAGGAGTAGCGACCCGGCCCTGCGCCGCCGCTGAGGCGGGCGGGGCGGCCGCCCCGTCGTCGTCCTCGCCCGATGCCCCGCCGACAGACCGAGCCGCCCTCGCGGCCGCCCCTGTCCCGACTCCAGCCCGTGCGGCCCGCGTTACGACCGGTATGCCCCGGCCGCCCCCTTAGAAGTGTCCGCCCCGCCGGCCCGCCGGCCGGCCGGCTCGCCGACTTCGCCGCCCTCCGGGACCGGCCGGCGGCCCGGGGCGGGTTACCGGGGGACGACCCGCTGTACCTGGCGGCGTGCGAAGCGTGGGACGTGACGTACGCGGTGCTCGTCCACCTGCAGCGCCGTGTGTTCACGCCGGCGGTGGGACGGCAGACCGGGAGGCAGGACGACCCGCCGCCGGGCCGATAGCACCACGGGTCCCGGATCTACGCGACCTCGGCCGGCAGCCCGGGCGGGTCGACGGCCAGCCGCACCTGCCCGACGGCCTCGCCGAACCCTCGCCGCGGGCGTCACGTACCACGTCCAGTCGGTCGAGCGGCTGAACATGGTGATGGCCGAGTGGGACGGCCGGTGGGTGTGCCTGATCGGCGGGGTGCCGGCCGAGCGGCTGACGGACCTGGCCACGAAGTTGAAGTTCTGACGTTTCGACCCGGTGCGGTTGAACCGTCGGGTCGGGGGTTCTCGTTCGGATGTCTGACCGCGTCACCCCTCACTCCCAAGGAGCTTCGCCATGCCCACGGTTGTTCGGAACTGGTCGGCGTCCGTGTTGCTCGGGTTGGCCGCCGGCTCCGCCGCGCTCGCCGCCGACCCGGCCCCCGCGGAGAGGGCCAAGCCTTACCCGCTGACGACCTGCGTCGTGTCCGGCGAGAAGCTGGACTCGATGGGGAAGCCGAAGGTCATCCAGTACGAGGGGCGGGAGGTTCGGTTCTGCTGCGGGAACTGCGAGAAGGACTTCCGCAAGGACCCCCAGACGTACCTGAAGAAGCTGGACGACGCCGCGGCGAAACCCGCGACGACGCAGCCGGCGGCCCCCGGGTCGAAGCAGGACGAGCGCAAGCCCACGAATTGACGGGCAACGCCAAGACCGGCGGGTTGAGCGGGTAGGTCGGCCGGGGAACCGCCGGCCCACCTTCCAGCTCGAACGCGTTGGCGTCGCTAACCGCCACTGCCTCCCGTCGGTCGCCCGCCCCGAGCCGTCGCAACCGCAGCGGACGCTCAGCCGTCCTCGACGACCAGCTTCCCCCGCATCATGTTCATCCCGCAGGCGAACGTAAACTCCCCCGACCTGTCCGGCGTGAACTCAATGCTCGTCGTCTCGAACGCCGGCAGGTCGCGGGCGATGCCGAAGTCGCCGAACACCACCCGGTCGCTGCACGACGCCGTCTCGTCCCGGTAGAAGTCCAGCCGGACCGGCCGGTCCTTCTTCACCACGATCACGTCCGGCGCGTACCCGCCCCTAACCACGACCCTGACCTCCTGCACGCCCCCGGCGCCCGCCGAAGCGGCGACCCGCTCCCTCGGCCCGAAGAAGTACCAGAGGACGAACCCGATCGCCGCCACACCGCCGCCGACGACCGCGATCTCCGAGGTGTCCATGATCAAGCTCCCTCCAGGGGCGGGCGGAAGGCCCGCAGCCGCAGGCTGTTCGCGGCCACCGACACGCTCGACAGCGACATCGCGGCACTGGCGATCACCGGGGACAGCAGCCAGCCGGTCAGCGGGTAGAGCAGCCCGGCCGCGAGCGGGATGCCGACGACGTTGTAGACGAACGCCCAGAACAGGTTCTGCTTCACCGTGCGGATCGTCGCCCGCGACAGGGCGATGGCCGTCACCACGCCCCGCAGGTCGCCCCGGATCAGCGTCACGTCCGACGCCTCCATCGCCACGTCCGTCCCGGTGCCGATCGCGATCCCGACGTCCGCCTGGGCCAGCGCCGGGGCGTCGTTGATCCCGTCGCCGACCATGGCGACGACCCGCTTCTCCTCCCGCTGGAGCCGCCGCACGTGCTCCACCTTGCCCTCGGGCAGCACCTCGGCGAACACCCGGTCGATCCCGACCTGCCGCGCCACCGCCTCGGCGGTGCGGCGGTTGTCGCCGGTCACCATCACCACCTCCAGCCCGAGCCGGTGCATGGCGGCGACGGCCCCCTTCGACTCCGGCCGCACCGGGTCGGCCACCGCGACGAGACCCGCGAGGGTGCCGTCCACGGCCGCGAACATCGGCGTCCTGCCCAGTGCCGCCAGTGCCTCGCTCCGCACGTCGAAGCCGTCGAGGACGACGCCCCGGTCCCGCATCAGCTTCGCGTTGCCGAGCAGCAGCTTGCGGCCGTCCACGACGGCCTCGATCCCGTGGCCGGACAGGGCGTTGAAGCCGGCGGCGTCGGACAGCGTCAGCCCCCGCTCCTTCGCCCCCCGGACGAGGGCCTCGCCCAGCGGGTGCTCGCTGCCCCGCTCGGCCGACGCGACCAGCCGCAGGAGGTCGTCCGCCGTCCACCCGCCGGCCGGCACGACGTCGGTCAACGCCGGCTCGCCCTTCGTGATCGTCCCCGTCTTGTCGAGCACGACGGTGGTCAGCTTGTGCGCCGTCTCCAACGCCTGCCCGCCCTTGATCAGCACGCCGTTCTCGGCCCCCTTTCCCGTCCCGACCATAATGGCGGTGGGCGTGGCGAGGCCGAGGGCGCACGGGCAGGCGATGATCAGGACGGACACGAACGCCAGCAGGGCCATCGGCAGCCGCTGTTCCACGGGGCCGAGCACGTACCAGAGCACGAAGGACGCGATGGCGATGCAGATCACGACGGGCGTGAATACGCCGCTGATCACGTCCGCCAGCCGGGCGATGGGGGCCTTTGACCCCTGAGCGTCCCCCACCAGCTTGACGATCTGCTGGAGGGCCGTGTCCCGGCCCACCTTGGTCGCCCGGAACCGGAAGCTGCCGGTCTTGTTGATCGTCGCCCCGAACACCTCGTCGCCGGCGGTCTTCCCGACCGGCAGGCTCTCGCCGGTCAGCATCGACTCGTCCACGGCCGACGCCCCGTCGGCGACCCGGCCGTCCACCGGCACCTTCTCGCCCGGCCGCACGACGACCAGGTCGCCGGGCACGACCTCCTCGACCGGGACGTCCTGCTCGTCGCCGTCGCGGACGACGCGGGCGGTCTTCGGCTGCAACCCCATCAGCCGGCGGATCGAATCGCCCGTCCGGCCCTTCGCCCGCGCCTCCAGCATCCGGCCGAGCAGCAGCAGGGCGAGGATCACGCTCGCGGCCTCGTAGTAGACGGGCACCATCGCGCCGGCGACCTCACCGTGACCGCCATGGACCGGGGTTGGCCGAAAGTAATCAGGGAAAAGGGTCGCCACGAGCGAGTACGCGAACGCCGTCCCCGTGCCGACGGCGATCAGCGTGTTCATGTCGGCGGCGCGGTGCCGGAACGCGGCCCACGCGCCCCGGTAAAACTGCGAGCCGCAGTAGGCGACGACCGGCGTCGTTAGGGCGAGTTGGAGCCAGTTGACGCCGGGGAAGTCGAGGAACCCGATCCGCCCGTGGGACATGGCGATGACCAGCACCGGCAGCGACAGGACCGCCGCGACCCAGAACTTCCGCCGCAGGTCGCGGTACTCGGCCAGCCGCGCCGCCTGCTCCGCGTCCTCGATGGTCGCGCCCTCGGACCCGCCCGGCGTCTGGCGGACGCGGTAACCGAACGACCGGACGGCCCGCAGGACCGTCGCCCGGTCCGTCGCCCCCGGCAGGTACTCGACCCGGACCTCCATCGCCGCGAGGTTGAACGAGGAAGCGACGACGCCGGGCAGGCGGCTCAGGTGCTGCTCCAGCGGCCGGGCGGACCCGGACGGGCGGGCCGAATCGTCCACGACGAACGTGACCGTCGCCGGCTCAACCACCTCGTAGCCCGTGTCGCGAACGACGTCCATCAGCTTGCGGACGCCGGTGGCGAGCGGGTCGTACTCGACCGTGGCCCTGGCGGTCGCGAAGTTCACGCCGGCCCGGCGGACGCCGGGCGTCCGACCCAGCTCCTTCTCGATCCGCCGGGCGCAGGCGGCGCAACTCATGCCCGAGATCGGCAGGTCGACCCGCTCGGCCTTTCCGTCGGGCGTGCTGCGGGTGTGGTGCGAGCCGTCCGACGCCGCCGTATGGGTCAGCCCGCTGGCGACGGGAGCCGCCGCCTGTTCCGGGGAAGCGTACTGATTCGGGTCCGCGTCGAACTTCTGCTTGCACGCCGCCGAGCAGAAGTGGTAGGTGGTCCCGCCCACCGTGCTCTCACCGGCGGCGGTGGC
>JAQGHJ010000605.1 GCA_028288905.1 Phycisphaerales bacterium
CTCGGGCCCCGGCCGCGTGATCTCCCACCACGCCCGGGCGGTCCAGGCGAGGGCGAGCAGCCCGCCGACCCCCCCGAGCTCGGCCGCGAACCGGACGAGGTAGTTGTGCGGGTCCTTGATCTCCTCAGTCGCCTCCGGCATCCGGACGCCGAGGTAGTGGGGGCCGAAATTCTCCCACCCGACGCCGGCCAGTGGGTGCAGCTTCCAAAGCTGGAACGACCCGACCCAGTACCGCCACCGGAAGTTGAGGCTGTCGTGGAACAGGGTGCCGCGGGACAGCCCGTACCCGACGACGAACGCGGCGACGGCCGCCACGCCCAGCGCCCCTGCCACGTATAGCAGGGTCGACCGCCGGCGGAACGTCGGCGCGAACACGGCCGCCGCCCCGACCGCCGCCGCCCCGAGGGCGGCCGTGATGTCCCCGGTCCGGCTCTGGGCCAGCGGCAGCACTCCGGCGGCGACGGCCAGCACGGCCAGCATCGTGGCGGCCGATGCCCACCGCCGGTCCCGGACGAACTGGGCGGTCGCCCCGAGCACGACGAGCCCGAGCAGCACGATCGCGGCCGCGTACGTGTTCGGCGACGCGCTGAACCCCATCAGCTCGCCGCGGAGGATCTTGTTCTCGAACTGCGTGTACTCGAACGTGCCGGGGCGGACGTTGCGGGCCTTGAGCAGTTCGTCCCGGTTCGTCTCCCACGCGTGCCGCAGGTCGGCCCGGTCGACGAGCTGGTACCACAGGCCGTGGGCCAGCAGCACGCCTAGCAGCCCGACGCACACGCCGGCCAGCAGCCGGGCGTGGGCCGGCGTGCGGACGATCTGCGCCACGGCCCAAAGCACCCCCGCCGCCGCCAGCAGGTGACAGGACGAAACGAGGGCGGCGAACCGGTCGCCGGCCCAGGCGGTGCTAACGACGGCCCACGCCGCCAGCACCGCGAACGCCAGCGGCGACCACGCCAGCCGCAGCGCGTACGCCGGGTCCACCCACCGGCGGACGAGCACGAGCAGCGGGCAGAGGCCGGCCAACAGGTCGAGCAGCAACCCGGCCGCCGGCCCCGGCCCGTACGGGATTGCGGTACCGCCCGGCTCGACCGGGATGGCCGACCTGATCGACTCCGTCATGAAGAGCCGGGCGATGACGACCGCGACGGCCAGCCCGAGCGCCGCGCGGGTCAGCCACGGACCGCGGGTCGGGGCGTCCGCCGGGCGGCCGAACGGGCGGGCGGCGGCGGTGGCCGCAACGTCTGGCGAACGCGCGCCGGCGGAGAAGGTCGGGCGTCGGGTCATTCGGCGAGGCATCTTACCGGATAACGTACCGACGACCGCCCCGTCGGCCCGTCGGCCGCCTACTCCTCGGCCGGCGGCTCGATCCATTTCGCTGTGCATGCATTTGAGCGGTTCCTGAAACCGTTCAATACATCGTGGAATACCGCCGTCGCAGGGGCGGCTGTGCCGGCCGTTCGGGTGGGCTGCCTCGGATGGCTCTGCACGCCCTCTGTCCGACGGCCGGCCCAGCCGGCCATACGAAGAGGGGGCCCTCACGCCGCCGTGCGAACCACGGTGCCACTCGCAATGCGAGTCGAAAATCGGGCAGACTTCCCGGGCGACGCGAAGGGCTGCGCGACGGCGCGGCGGTGGACCCGACCCTCACTTGAACAGTCGCCAGACGTTCGAAGTGAGTCCGCTGCCCGCGCGTCAACACATCAGCTGCCGTCCAACCGACGGCCCTAGCCGACGTTGCGAAAGCGCGCCGCGAAGCGCAACAATTCTCGCCTCCTCAGGGGCGGCATGAGGGTATGCTGTGGGCGTCAGGCGGGCACGACGATTGCTTTGCCGCCTGCCGTCATTTCCCGGATCGGACCAACCCTCTTTCGGAGCGTTCGCGTCATGATCAATTTCGATTACGGAAACGTCCTGCTCAAGCCGTCGCACCGCAGGCAGCTGATGACCTGGCTCCGCCGGTGCCTGCGGCTCGGCGAGCGGGTCGGGAACTTCGTCCTGAACCTGTCGATCCGCCGGGCTGGCCGATGCTACGAGGTCAACGCCGCCGTCCACGACCGGGCCGGCGCGTTCGCCTGCCGGGCCCGGACCCACGACTGGCGCGGGGCGTTCCGCGAGGTCGTTAGGACCCTCACCCTCCGGCTGCACGACCAGTGCCTACGCCGATCGATTCCGGTTGCCTAGAGGCTGTTTAGAAACTGAGCCGGCGAACGCGGCCACGGTTTCACACTCCGAGGTCGCGATTCGTCATCCGAATGAATGGGGGCGAACTGCGTACCCGCCAAAGGGCTGCAGCGAGCCCCGGATGATTGGGGCGCGGGTGCCATGGGCTGGCGCACGCACCTGCCCGTGGCGGGCGGGTGCTTGGCGACCTGCTCGACGTCCGCCACGGGCAGCGGACCATCGCAGCTCATGGCACCCGCCACGCTATCTGCAGTTTTCCGGAACCTGTGGAGCCGCCAGCCCTAGGTTCCGCATCACACTCGGGGCGACCGCGGTGACCCTTGGTGTCCTACGTGTCGACGGAAGCCGAACGCTGGTGACGGCCCCATGACCGCCTCGCGCGTCCCGGCTACCATTCCGGGATGGGCAACGTCGCCGTCATCGAGGACCTGACGAAGATTTACCGCAAGCCGGGCACCGACATTGAAGTGCACGCGCTGCGGCCGCTGAACATTGAGTTTCGCGAAGGCGAATACACGGCCATCATGGGGGCGAGCGGCTCGGGCAAGAGCACGCTGATGAACATCATCGGCTGCCTCGACAAGCCGACCGGCGGGCGGTACCTGCTCGGCGGGCTCGACATCGGCGCGCTGCCCGACGACCAGCTCAGCGAGATCCGCAGCCAGCGGATCGGCTTCATCTTCCAGAACTTCAACCTGATCCAGCAGCTGACGGTCCTCGAGAACCTCGAGGTGCCGATATTCTACCTCGGCGTCCCGCCGGCCGAGCGGCGGCGGCGGGCGACCGCGCTGGCGGAGAAGGTCGGGCTGGCCCAGCGGCTGGACCACCGCCCGATGCAGTTGTCCGGAGGACAGCAGCAGCGGGTGTGCATCGCCCGCGGGCTGGTCAACGACCCACTGATCCTGCTGGCCGACGAGCCGACCGGCGCGCTCGACAGCAAGACCGGCCAACAGATCCTGACCTTGTTCGACGAACTGGTGACGCAGGGCCGGACCATCATCATGGTCACCCACGACCCGACGGTGGCCCACCGGTGCCAGCGGATCATCGCCCTGCACGACGGCGAGATGGTGAAGGACATCCGGAACCCCGGTCCGGCATTG
>JAQGHJ010000608.1 GCA_028288905.1 Phycisphaerales bacterium
ATCGAGCCGCTGGATGTTCTGCCGCCACAGCAGCCGGTTCTCCGGGTCGACGGCCCGGGCGGCGGCGTTGTCGTCGCTCGCCTGCTGGTAGGTCGCCGACAGCAGGATGCGGCGGTGCAGCTTCTTCACCGACCAGCCGTCGTTCATGAACGACACGGCGAGGTAGTCCAGCAGTTCGGGGTGCGAAGGCGGGTCGGACCGCATGCCGAAGTCGCTCGGCGTCGTCACGATGCCCTTGCCGAAGTGCCACGCCCACGCCCGGTTGACGAACACCCGGGCGGTCAGCGGGTTGTCCTTGCTCGCGATCGCGTTCGCCAACTCCAGCCGGCCGGAGCCCTTCGTGAACGGCTTGCGGTCGGGGCCGGACAGGATCTCCAGGAACCGCCGGGGAGCGACGACGCCCTGGTTGCCCGGGTTCCCGCGGACGAGCACGTTCGAGTCGTGGGGGTTCGGCACGTCGGCCAGCGCCATCGCCCGGGGCGGGGCGTCGGGGCTGGTGGCCTGCCACTCGGCGACCTTGTTCTGGAGGTTGCGGAGCGCGTCGCGCTTGTCCCGCTTGAACAGCCGGGCTTGCTCCTCGCGCGGCACGGTCAGCGGCGACTCGGGCCCGCGGAGGACGAGCCGCAGGGCCTCCTCGTCGGCGCTCGGCAGCTTGTCGGCCTTGTCGAACTTGGCCAGCAGCTCGCCGTACCGGTCGGCGACCTCGCGGAGCGACTTCGGCGGGCTCTCAACGAACGCTGCGGCGACGAGCGGGTTCACCGGCCGCTTCGGGTCAAGCTTGGCGAGCGCCTCGGTGACGTCGGCCGCTCGCTTCTCGAAGTCGCCCGACGGGAGGGCGGCGTACGCCCGCCAGGCGGCGAAGACACCGTCCTTCTGCTGGGCGGCCTTGCCGAGCGCCTGCCGCCAGCGGGCGAGCAGGACGCCGGACAGGTCGTTGGCCGACTCGCCGGCCCGGTCCTTGCCGCCGGGCGGAACGATCGAGCCGTCCAAGTAGTCCGCCACCCCCTTGGCCGTCCGGGCCGCGGCCAGCATCTCGCCGGCGTTCTTGGCGACGAAGTCGTCCGCCGCCGCCTGCCGTTTGGCCAGCTCGGCTTCGTACGCGGGCGTGCCCTTCGCCCCGCTCAGCAGCAGCGGCAAATCCTTCGGCTCGGTGCTGGAGGCGAAGATGCCGTGCAGGCTGTAGTAGTCCTTCGTCGGGATCGGGTCGTACTTGTGGTCGTGGCAGCGGGCGCAGGCGACGGTCAGCGCCATCGTCCCGCGGGCGACGACGTCGATCCGGTCGTCGATGATGTCGTGGACGTTGTTCAGGAACCGCCGGCCGAGCGTCAGGAACCCCATCGCCGCCAGCGGGCGGTTGTCCCCCTTGAGGTCGTCGAGCTGGTCGGCAGCGATCTGCTCGACCAGGAACCGGTCGTACGGCTTGTCGTCGTTGAACGCCCCGATCACGTAGTCGCGGTACGTGTACGCGTACGGGTACCGCCGCTCCTCCTGGAACACGTACCCCTTCGTGTCGGCGTACCGGGCGACGTCGAGCCAGTGCCGGGCCCACCGCTCGCCGTACCGCCCGTCGGCCAGCAGCCGGTCGACCACCTTCGCGAACGCGTCGGCCGACTTGTCGTCGACGAACGCCTGGACGTCCTCCGGCGTCGGCGGCAGCCCGATCAGGTCGAACGTGACCCGGCGAATGAGCGTGCGGCGGTCGGCCGGGGCGTTGGGGGTCAGCCCCTTGGCCTCGAGCTTGGCGAGGACGAACCGGTCGAGGTCCGTCGAAGCCCACCCCGCGGTTTTCACCGCCGGGACGGGGGAAAGGGCCGGCCGCCCGAAGGCCCAGTGGGCCGTCGGGTCGGCGGCGGCTGCGTGCGAGGCGTCAGCCTTGGCGGCGGCGGGGTCGGCCCCGCCGGCGGGCGCCTGCCCGTTGCCGGCGTCGGCCTTCTCCTTCGGCTTGGCGAACTCTTTGGGCGCGGGCGCGCCCATCTTCACCCACTCCTCGAACTTCTTGATCACCTCGGGCGGCAGCTTGCCGCCCTTGCCGTCCTTCTTGCTCTTGGGCGGCATGTTCATCGACTCGTCGTCCCCGGTGTACTCGTACCGGATCGACTTGACGACGCTGCTCTTGTCCGGGTCGCCCGGCACGACGCCGGCGTTGCCGCTGTCCCCGCCCTTGAGCAGCCCCTCGAGGTTGTCGGCGTAGAACTTGGCCTTGAGCTTCTTGTTCGCCTTGGCCTCGGCCGAGTGGCAGCCGTAGCAGCTCTCGACGAGCACGGGGCGGATGTTCTTCTCGAAGAACTCGATGCCTTCCTTCGTCGGCTCGGCGGGCTTGGCCGCGTCGGCCGCCCGGGCCGGCGGTGCCGCCACCGCCAAGCCGCCCAGCACGGCGACGGCTAACCCATTCATCCACGCGGTGAATCGTTTCATGCCGACCGCTCCTTCCGTTCCGTTGCCACCCACCCGAGCCGAGCGCACGCAGCCCTACATACCGCCGCGACCGGCCGGCGATGAACGCATGGCCGTCCCGCGTGCCCGGAACCCTCTAGCCATCGGCAGACAAGAGACGATCCGTACAGCAGTTATAGGGCTCCGGGGGCCCTTCGGTTGGAAGTCAGGAAGATTTGCCGGCGGCCCGTCCGGAATGAGCTTCATCGGTCACGTCACGCGTCCGGCGACCTTCGTCATCGCAAAGTCTCAACGAGCTTACGGGCGGCGCTGAGGATGACCAGAAGCATGCTGCCCGCCACCACGATGATCCCGATCACCACGAGCGTTTCGGCGAGCGTGGTGGCCCGGCGGCGGACGCACTTGGCGAAGCGGTGAGAGGGGAAGGCGATCCGGCCGGCGGCCCCGGGGCAATCCGATCGACCGTCGGTGCCGTAGTGCATGCCGGTAAGTGTCCGCCGGGCCGGACGAACCCACGCGGTGGTGCAGTTGGACCGGGCCGGGAATCCACTCGGAGTTCTCGGTTTTACAACTGTTGCCATTTCCGGCGTTCCGTTTGGTCTAGCCGTGGCCGTACGTTTCACCCGTCGCACGGCCGAGTCCGGCCGGCCGGTCCGGGCCGGGGTGGGCGGCGGACCGAACGATTGGGCAAAGGAGCACGACGAATGAATCGCATCGCAAAACTGGGGTCCTCGTTGGTCGCCTGTACGCTGGCCGCCGCCGCCGGGTGCAACTCGATGAGCAGCAAGCCGAACGCCGAGGACCCGATGGCCATGGCGCCCGGGATGGCGTGGCGGGCCGAGCTGGCCCCGGACATGAAGGCCGTCATCGACGAACTCGGGATGATGAACCCGAAGCCGATCGAGTCCCTGGAGCCGGCCGAGGCCCGGAAGCAGCCGACGCCGGCCGACGCGGTGATGGCGCTCCTGAAGAAGCGCGGGATGAGCACCGAGCCGGAGAAGGTCGGGGCCGTGAAGGACATGCAGGTCCCCGGGGCGGCCGGACCGATTGCCGCCCGCGTGTACACCCCGTCCGGGGCCGGGCCGTTCCCGGTCGTCGTGTACATCCACGGCGGCGGGTGGGTGATCGCGACGATCGACACGTACGACTCGTCCGCCCGCGCCCTGTGCAACGCCGCCCGGGCCGTAGTCGTGTCGATCGAGTACCGCAAGGGCCCGGAGGCGAAGTTCCCGGCCGCCCACGCCGACGCGTACGCCGCGTTCGACTGGGCGACGAAGAACGCCGCGAGCATCAACGGCAACCCGAACCACGTCGACGTGGCCGGCGAGAGCGCCGGCGGGAACATGGCGATCTCGGTCGCGATGATGGCCCGGGACAAGAACGCGGTGCAGCCGAAGCACGTGCTGGCCGTCTACCCGGTCGCCCAGCTCGGCGAACAGACGCCGTCGATCCAGCAGTACGCGTCGGCCAAGCCGCTGAACACGCCGATGCTCGCCTGGTTCAGCAAGTACTACACGAACGGCCCCGCGGACATGCAGAACCCGACGATCAACCTGCTCAAGGCGAACCTGCAGGGGCTCCCGCCGACGACGATCGTCGGGGCCCAGATCGACCCGCTGCAAAGCGAGGGCAAGATGCTGGCCGACAAGATGAAGGCGGCAGGCGTGGACGTCCGGTACAAGCTGTACAAGGGGGTGACCCACGAGTTCTTCGGCACCGGGGCCGTCGTCCCGGAGGCGAAGGAGGCCGTGATGTACGGGGCGGAAGGGCTGAAGTAACGGCCGTGACGGGTGCCGGGGGAACCGGGCAAAATAGCGGGCCGGTGGTGCCACGGAAGGGCACCGCCGGCCCACCTTTGTTTCCGCCCATGCTCGTCGCGGGCGCAGCGGCGTTTGGCCCCCCGGCCGTTCCTATAGGGCAATCTCAAAGCACGTTGACCGGTCGGACCGCTACGCTGCCACGGGTCGCGGTATGCCGGGCCCTGTGCAGGCGCGCCGGGTTGGCGCGTATTCCTAATCTGCTGCCCACCCGGGCGGGCGGCCCCCGGTCCGGCCGGCGAGGTTCGCGACCATTGTGATCAGCTCGGCCGGCTCGACCGGCTTCGGCACGTGCGCCTGGAACCCGGCGTACACCGCCCGCACCCGGTCCTCGGTCCGGGCGTACGCCGTCAGGGCCAGCGCGGGCACGGCCCCTCCCCGGGCGGCCCCGAGCGCCCGTACCCGCCGGATCAGCCCGTACCCGTCCTCGACCGGCATCTCAATGTCGCTGACCAGCACGTCCGGCCGCTCGTCGGCGACCAGCGCGAGCGCCTCGGCCACGGACCCCGCCGTCATCACCAGGGCGCGGCAGCTCGCCAACACCCGCCGGACCAACTCTCGGGCGTCCGGCTCGTCGTCCACCACCAGCACCCGGACCCCGGCCAGCACGTCGCACAGGTCCGGCCCGTCGGGCGAACCGTCGCCGCCCCGCCGGGGGTGGCGCCGGTTCCCGCCCGACAACTCGCCCTCGTGGACGACGGTCAGCGGCAGCTCCACCGTGAACGCCGCGCCGCGCCCGGTCCCGCCGCTCCCGACACGGACCGACCCGCCGTGCAGCTCGACGAGCTGTTTGACGATCGCCAGCCCGATGCCGAGCCCGCCGTGCCGGCGGGTGGTGCTGGCGTCCTGCTGGCGGAACCGCCCGAACACGTGCGGCAGGAACTCCGGGCTGATCCCCTCGCCGGTGTCGGCGACGACGACCTCGAGGTGGCTGTCGACCCGCTCCAGCCGCACCTGCACCCGCCCGCCGCGGGGCGTGAACTTCACGGCGTTGCTCAGCAGGTTCCAGAACTCCTGCTGGAGCCGGCCCGGGTCCCCGCGGACCGGGCCGGCGAGCGGGTCGAGCACGACCTGCAGCCGGACGCCCTTCGCCTCGGCCGCGGGCCGGACCGTGTCCGCCGCGGCCCGGACCGCCGCCGCCAGGTCGAGCCGCTGCACGTCCAGCCGGGCCTTGCCGCTGACGACGCGGGACAGGTCCAGCAGGTCCTCGATGATCTGGGCCTGGGCCCGGGCCTTCCGCTCGATCACGGCCAGCCCC
This sequence comes from Phycisphaerales bacterium, assembly GCA_028288905.1. Classification (GTDB taxonomy): domain Bacteria; phylum Planctomycetota; class Phycisphaerae; order Tepidisphaerales; family Tepidisphaeraceae; genus Humisphaera. The sequence goes on from JAQGHJ010000608.1 coordinate 5,470, forward strand.
TCGGCCACCCCGTCGGCGTCGGCGGGGCTTCGCCGGACGATCTGGCTCCACCCGAGGATCGCGTTCAGCGGGGTCCGCAGCTCGTGGCTGAGCGTGGCGAGGAACTCGTCCTTCATCCGGCTCGCCGCCTCGGCCTCGGACCGCGCCGCCTGCTCGCCGGCCAGGAGGCGGTCCCGCTCGGCCTCGGCCCGCTTCCGCGCCGACACGTCGCGGGAGACGCCCATGATGCCGGCCGGGTTGCCCGCCGCGTCCGTGATGCGGCGGGTCGTCGCCTCGATCCAGACCCGCGACCCGTCCTTGCGGGAGTCGAGCCACCCGCCGGTGAACTCCGCGTCGCCGGACGCGATCCGCCCGATCCACGCCGCGACCTCGGACCGGGACGGCT
>JAQGHJ010000612.1 GCA_028288905.1 Phycisphaerales bacterium
CCGCCCGCACCGGATGGCGGACACCGAGCGGGGGAAGGACATCAAGCGGCAGATCGAACTGCTGGAGCAGTTGGTCGACGCCTACAACGACAACCGCCTCAGGCAGCGCGCGGGGACGCAACAACTGCTTTGAGGAGAGTAGACAGTAGGCAGAGGGGGAGAGGCACGGAGTACAGGGGGAAGAGCCCCAAGGGGAGAGGGGAACTTTACACCGGCCGGCGGGTATCCGTATTCCTAGTCTGCCTTTTCCACTCTGTGCCTCTGCCTACCGCGTACTGCCAACCCCACGTCCGAGAACGCATTTCTACAGTCCGCCGGTCCCGCGTGCCGATCCGTTCGAATGCCCGGCGGTGTTTCGCGGGGCGCTGCTGATCGTTCCTCCCGCGCCGGGGTGTCGCCGTGTTCTGGCCGCTGTCGCTCATCGTCGTCGCGGTCGCGGCCGGATCGGCCGTCGCGTTCGGGACCCACCCGCGGTGGGCGGAACTGGAGAACGGGCTGCAGGTCATCCTGTGGGCCCGGCGGCTCCAGTGGCCGCTCGTCGGGCTGACGGCCGTCGCGTCGCTCGGGCTGGCGGGCATGGTGATCGCCGGCCGGCGGCGGGCGTTCTGGCTCGTCGGGCTGGCCCCGGTGCTGGCGCTTTTCGCCCACCGGTTCGCCGGCGGCCGGGCGGAGGACCTGGGGGTGGTCGACGAGCCGACGTTCGCCGACGCCGCCAAGGCCGACTTCGTCGGCGACTCCGACTGGGTCGTGTCGGCCCGGCTCGGCGACGTGGCGTACGCCTACCCGTTCGCGGCGCTGTTCCCCGACCCGGTGGTCGTCCAGGCCGACCACGACGACCGGATGGTGCTCGTCTGGAACGCGTACGCCAACCGGGCGGTGGCGTTCCGGGCGACCGGCGACCTGCGGGGCCGGGACCTGGAGGTCGTCAGCACGCCGGCCAACGCGGTGCTCGTGTACAACGCCCGGCACGGGCAGTTCGTGGTCGGGGTGACGGGCCTGACGCCGGCGCGGGAGAAGCCGATCGGGTTCGGCAACCCGGTGCCGACGAGCAAATCGACCTTCGCCGCGTGGCGGACGGCCAACCCGGCCGGGAAGGTGATGCGACCGACGGGCCGGCTCGCGTGGCGGGGCCCGACCCCGACCGCCCCGGTCGGCCCGGCCTACGCCGCCTTCGGCATGCCCGCCGGTACGGTACCGGCCGTCCCGCCGATGGCCGCGACGTCCACGTCGCTCGCGGCCGGTCCGGCGACGCGGCCGGCCGCCGCCGCGGCTCGAAGTCGACGGGTCACGCTGGTCGGCTCGACTCGTCCGGTGGCCGTCGACCCGGCGTCGCTCTCGGCCCGCCCGGCCGTCCTAACGGTCGATGACCGCCCGGCCGTCCTGCTGCGGTCTGACGGGCCCGTTAATTCGAGCAGCATTGCCGGTCGAACGGGCCCGAACATTCAGCCCACCGCCGGCGTCCGCGCTTACGTCCGGAAGGTCGACGACATGGTTCTACGGCTGGAGCCGGCCGCGGCCGCCAAGCTGCCGGCGGCCCGGATGCGGGACGTTGAGACGGACTGCCTCTGGTCCGCGGCCGGAGTGGCGATCGGCGGGAACGCCACGTTCCGCGGCCGCCGGCTGGCCGGCCTGCCCGTGGACGACGACGTCGATTACGACGTCATGAAGTGGTGGATGCCGGAACTGGAAACGTTTGCCGAACCGCCGCTCCCCCCGGTCGCGGCCGTGGCGACGAAGTCGCAGCCGGGCGGCTCATCGGCGACCCGGCCGGCGCGGAAGCCGAAGAAGTCCAAGGCGGCGACGGCGGCCGCTCGGTAGCCGAAGGTTGACCGCTCACGGCGTGGTCTGCGGGACGAACTTCCCCACCCAGTCGATGCCGACGTGTCACATCCGCGTCTTGAACCCCATCGCCCGCACGACGCACCACCCGGCCTTCGCCTCGAACACGGCGAACGCTCCCGAAGCGGCGACGACAGCGACTACCACCCAAGGTAAGGCTGCCCCGCGGCCGGCCGCCCAGAACACCGCCAGGAGGACGGCCCCGACGAGCAGGAGCAGGCCCCAGATAAGGCGAGCGGCTTTGCCCTTGGCGTCAATGTTGCAGGTGAGCGGCATAATTGGTCCATCGTACCGGAAACCGATGTGCCCGGCTGGCCGCGAGTTAACAAGAGTTTCAAGAGCGTCTGCCCCGTTGTTTTCGCGGGTTCGAGACTTATCCTACGGCCGGCCGAGGAGCGACCCGCGCGACGACCCACGACCGTGAAAGCCCGGTGCCGGAGGTGGAACGGCTAAGAGCCGTTCGGTAGGCGTCGCGACTCGAGCTATCGGTTGCACCTCGACCGGCCGATGGACTCAACGGGCGTTTCCGCCGCTGCGTTCGCGCGGGCGGCGGTGGCCGGGCGCGGCGGCCCGGCCGCTGCCCTTCTCCTACTTAGGATCTCATGCAGTACGGCGTGATCATGGCGGGCGGCGCGGGCACGAGGCTCTGGCCGCTGTCCCGGGCCGAGAAGCCGAAGCAGCTCCTGACGGTCGTCCGCGGCAAGAGCCTCCTCCAGCTCAGCTACGAGCGGCTCCGCGGGCTGCTGCCGGCCGACCGGATCTACGTCTGCACCGGCGAGGCCCACCGGGCGGCCGTGTTGGCGAACCTGCCCGAGTTGCCGCCGGACAACCTGCTCGGCGAGCCGACGGGACGGGACACCGCCAACGCCGTCGGCTTCCCCGCCGCCGTGCTGCACAAGCGGGATCCCGAAGCGGTGATGGCGATCACCACCGCCGACCACGTGATCGAGCCGCAGGAGAAGTTCATCGCGGCCTTGAAGGTGGCGTTCGCCGTCGCCGAGCAGCAGCCGCAGAGCCTCGTCACGTTCGGCATCGTCCCGACGCACGGGCACACCGGGCTCGGGTACGTCCAGCGGGGCGAGGCGCTGAAGGTGTCGACCGAATCGGGCGCGCCGGGCGCGTACAAGGTCCAGGCGTTCAAGGAGAAGCCGGACAAGCAGACGGCGGACCGGTACGTCGAGAGCGGCCGGTACTACTGGAACAGCGGCATGTTCGTCTGGCGGTGCGACACCGTGCTGGCCGAACTGGCCCAACACCTGCCCGCGTCCCACGCCGGCTTATCCAAGATCGCCGCCGCCTGGGACACCCCGCAGCGGGCGGACGTGCTGAACGCCGTTTACCCGACGCTGCCCAAGATCAGCATCGACTACGGCTTGATGGAGCCGGCGGCCCTGGGCAAGGGCAAGGCGACCGTGGCCGTCGTCGAGATGCCGGTTCAGTGGCTCGACGTGGGCTCGTGGCCCGCCCTGGCCGAGACGCTCCGGACGGACGACCAGAACAACGCGATGGAGGGCGGGGCCTTCGTGTTCGTCGACTCGGACGACAACATCGTCGTCAGCGAGGACCCGGACCACCTGATCTCGCTCATCGGCGTGAGCGACATGATCGTCGTCCACGCGAAGGACACGACCCTGGTCTGCCCGAAGGATCAATCCCAGCGGGTTAAAGACATGGTGGCGAAGGTGAAGGAGAAGTTCGGGGACCGGTACCTGTAGAGGAAAT
>JAQGHJ010000645.1 GCA_028288905.1 Phycisphaerales bacterium
GGCAGCCGCCGGGGGGTGGCGGCCGCCAACTTTCCCCGCCAGTTGGCGGCCGCGGCAAAGTTGATGGAGCGGTTCCCGACCGCCCGGTTCGTCGTCCCGACCACTGCGGCGACCGATGCCGGCGTCCGGGCCGCCGTGGCTGCCGGGCCGGTGCCGGCGGCCCGCGTTGAGGTGGCCACCGACGCCTTCGATGCCATGGTCCCGCGGTGCGATCTGTGCCTAACCGTCAGCGGGACGTCGACGCTGCACGTCGCCAGCTTCGGCGTTCCGATGGTTGTCGTCTACGCCGGCAGCCCGCTGCTGTGGCACGGGGTCGGGCGGTGGGTCATCCGGGCCAGGACGTTCGCGATGGTGAACCTGCTGGCCGACCCGGACCCGCTGTCTGCCCTGGCCGGCGGCCGGCGGCTCGTGCCGGAGTTCGTCCCGTGGCACGGATCGGTCGACCCGGTCGCCCGCCTCGCCGGCGACCTGCTGTCTGACCCCGCCGCCCTCGCCGCCCAGCGGGACGGGCTGGATTCCATGGTCCGCCGGCTTGACCGCCCGGGGGCGTCCGACGCGGTCGCCGCCATGGCAGCAGAGATGATGGCGGCCGACTGCAAGCAGTAGGCAGCGGGCAGGACGCCTGGGCGTGAGGCGGGACGTCCGGCTCTGGTGGTGCCGGGTGACTGAGTAGGGTGCTTCAGCGACGCCCGAGGTGATCTGACGCGAGGTGATGCGAACGTCTGAATCTCGCCCTTCCGGGCAGGGCGACATCGAACTCGTCAAACTGTTTCGCGCGGAACCCTCGCCGATAGCAATATGGCGTCGCGGGTGCCCGCCGAGGTCGTGGCGGGCGTTCCGGCTGCGCCTGCGGGCGCCAAGCCCGCACCGCGATGGTGCCGGCCGACTATGCCAATGCGGGTAGCGCGCCACGCCCCGGCCCTACTGGAGTGATAGGATCTCCTGCACGAATCGTTCCGCCCTCCAGCACCTCGGCCCGCAGCCCGCCACGGCCCTTCATCGCGTCATACACCTCCGCCCCGATCAGCCGGTCTAGGTACCGACAGGGGGCGCAGAGACGCTGGCCGCGCAACAGGGCCGGACCGACGGTGAAGCGGCGGCCGACCAAGGCGGCGAGGGCCACGCCGCGGGTCACCACGTTCCGCCGGTGGCGACCGTCGGAGAGGTCGACACGGCTTGCGCCGAGCACTGTCTCCACGGCTTCGGCCTCAATCAACGTCACCTGCCGGCCCTCTCCGGGCCACCGGCTAAACGCGCCGACCCCAAGGTAGTAGCGATCGCCCACCAGGCCGCGGCCGGCGACGGCCTCGGCCGCTTCCACACGTACCGGAGCCCCGCGGGAGGCCGGCGCGATGAAGAGTCGTTGGACGGTGCCGGGCACGGGCCGATCTTACGCCGCCAGGGGTTGCGACGACGGGCCGTCCAGCAGGACGGCGATCGCCGCTTCCGGGTCGAGCGGGCGGGCGAAGTGGTAGCCCTGCCCGTAGTCACAGTCCAGGGCCTGGAGCATGGCCACCTGATCGAGCGTCTCCAGCCCCTCGGCGACCACCCGCATGCCGAGGTTGTGGGCAAGGGACACGATCGCGTGGATGACGGCGGCGTAGTCACGGCGGCCGGACATGTTGGCGACGAACGCCCGGTCGACCTTCAGCCCCTCGATCGGGAACCGGTGCAGGCAGCTGAGCGACGAGTATCCCGTCCCGAAGTCGTCCATGTACAGCCCGACCCCCAGATCGCGGATGGCGGCGAGCGTCCGCAGCGCGTCGTCCGTCCCCCGCCCGTCCGCCATCACGACGCTCTCGGTGATCTCCAACTTTAGGGCGGCCGGCTCGACGCCGGTTTCGGCCAAGGCGTCGGCGACCAGTGCGACAAGCCCGGGGTCCCGGAACTGCCGGCGGCTCAGGTTCACCGCGACCGCGAACGCCGGCAGGCTGGGGCGGGCGTCCCGCCACCGCCTCACCTGCCGGCACGCCTCGCGGATCACCCACTGTCCGATCGGGACGATCAGCCCCGCGTCCTCTGCGACCGGGATGAACTCGCCCGGCATGAGCAGGCCCTCGGTCGGGTGCTGCCACCGCAGCAGCGCTTCGAACCCTGCCACCCGCCGGTTCTCCAGCGACACGACCGGCTGGTACGCCAGGAACAGCTCCCCCCTCTCGGCCGCCCGGCGAAGGTCGGCCTCGAGCCGGAGCCGCCGGACGGCCGCCTCGTGCATGGTCGTGTCGAAGACGGCGTACCGCCCGCGGCCCTCGGCCTTGGCCCGGTACATCGCCGCGTCGGCGTCCCGGAGCAGGTCCTTCGGGCTCGCGTACCCCGCGTGACCGGCCGCGATCCCGATGCTCGTCCCGGTCACGATCTCCTGCCCGCCGATCGCGAACGGCCGGGTCAGGGCGTCCCGCACCCGGTCGGCCACCGCGACCGCGTCGTCGGTTGCGCCCGGCCCCTCCAGCAGGACGGCGAACTCGTCACCGCCGAGCCGGCCCAGCATCCGGGCCGGGGGCCCGCCGGTGGCGCCGGCGGCGACCGCCGTCGACGTGTCGGGTAGGCAGGCGGCGACCCGCGCCGCGACCTCGACCAGCAGCCGGTCCCCGACCGCGTGTCCGAGGCTGTCGTTGATCAGCTTGAACCGGTCGAGGTCAAGAAACAGCACGGTGAACGGGCGGTCGGCCGCCCGCCGCAGGCAGCCGGCCACTCGCCCCTCGAACGCCGCCCGGTTCAGCAGTCCGGTCAGCCCGTCGTGGCCGGCGTCGTGCCGCAGCCGCTCCTCGGCCTGCAGCCGCTCGGTCACATCTTGGACGGTTCCCTCGTAGTACAACAGAGTCCCGTCCGGGGAGCGGACGGCGCGGGCGTCCTCGGAGATCCACCGCACCTGACCGTCAAGCCGGCGGATGCGAACCTGGAAATCCGCGACCGCCCCATCGCGGTCAATCAGCCGACGGAACTCGTCCCTGGCTCCTGAATCGACATATAGCTGCCCGGCGATGTCGGTCAGTCCGTGGACGAGCCGCTCGGGGGTTTCGTACCCGTAAATCCGGGCGAGCCGAGCGTTCGCTTTCAGGTAACGCCCGTCGGCCGACGTCTGGTAGATGCCGATCGGGGCGTGGGTAACGATGTCCCGGTACCGCTGTTCGGCATCCTCGGCCCGGCGGCAGAGGCGGTCGTGGGCGTCGGCCAGCTCGCTACTCATCCGGTTGAACGCCCCGGCCAGCACCCCAAGCTCGTCCGCCTGCTCGGCCGGGACGGCCGAAGTTGGGACGGTCGACCCCCACTGCCCCAGGCTGAGTCGCTCGGCCGCGGCCGTCAGCGCCCGGACCGGCCGCACCCATCGCCCGACGGCCAAGAACGTCAGCCCGGCGGCGGCGAGCACCCCGGCCCCCGCCACCCCGCCCGCCCCTAGCACGGTCGCCCGGGCCAGCCCCGCGACCTCCGCCTCCTGGCGGACGGCGATCGCCACCCAGCCGTTGCCAACCGGGACCGCGTGACTCAACCAGCGGGTGCCATCGGGGTCGGCGAACCGGAAGGCGCCGCCCGACGCGGCGGTGGCGGCGCGTCGCCAGCGGCTCACGGGCGGGTAGTCGGCCAGCAGGATCAGCGTGGTCAGCTTCTCCGGGTCCGGGTGGGCCAGCAGGTGCCCGGCCTCGTCCACAAGGAACGCGTACCCCGTCCGCCCGATCCGGTCGCACTGGACCGTCGCCGCCAGCGTCCGCAGCTGCATGCTCGCCGCAGCCACCGCCACCGTCCGCCCGGCGTCGTCCCGAACCGGGCCGGCGAACGTGACGGTCGGGGTGCCGAACGTCCGGCTGACCGCGATCGTCTGGCGGACCGGGTCCGCCCCGGCGAGCGCCCGCCGGAACCAGTCCCGGTCGGCGTAACTCTGGAGTTGCGCCCCGTCGCTGCGGGCGATGACCCGGCCGTCGACGCCCGTCAGATGCAGGCGGAGGGACCGCTCGTACAGGTCCCCGAGGTTCGCGAGCGCGGCCCGGGCTGGGATCGGCTCGACCGCGGCCGCCCGGGCCGCCGGCATGTCCTGCACGTGGCGGAGCGCCCTGAGGACGGTGGCCTCCCACCGCCCTGCCGCCCGGGCACACTGGCCGGCCTCGTCAGCCAAGTCCTGGGCGGCGTTCGCCTCCAACCGGTCGCCGGCCAGGTACCCAATCCCCAGGATCCCGCCCAGCAGCGGCGCGATCGCCAGCAGCATGACGGCCGTCAGCCGCCCGCGCAGCCCGAGGGCCTTGGCGGGCCGGCGTCCGGCGGTGCGGGGGATGGGGTTCGAGCGGGTCACCGGGCGGCGGCTCCTGTCGCGCGGGTCGCGGCCCGCCGCCGCCGGACGGACCGTCACGGCGCGGGGGCGCGGAACCTGTTCGACTGTGCCATCGGTCGCCGGCCGGTCGTGCTTGACGAAGTCGACCGCGGCCCTGCCCCAGGGACCTTGGTAGCGTTCGTCCGCTGTAGTTGAGACCCGAATCTATTGGACCCTTGCCCGACCCAGGCGCGGTTTGTCAGGCGGAACGCCATGGGAAGCGGCGTCTCAACTGCCCTTCCCGTCGCCCCAGGAACCGCCCGGCCGAACCGTTTTCCTGCCGACGGTCTAACTGCCGGCGTTGTTCACTTCGTCGGCGCCGCACCCGCCGTGCCGTCTACGGGTGCCGCGGCGGGCTGGGTGGACGGCTCGGCGGCCGCCTCCCTCTTCGCTCGCTCGTTCAGCGCCAACAGCTTGTCGTACGCCTCCGCGAACGCTTTCGGCGTCTCCTTCGCCCCGACGGCGGCGACCACCTTCTTCCCGCCGTACAGGATTTGGACCGTGTCGGCGGACTCCGGCGCGGGGGAGGGGACGTAGTTGTCTTTGAGGCTGTCCCAATCCTTGAACGTGTCGGCCCAGCCGGCGAGCTGCGCCGGATCGAGTTGACCGTCGCCGGCGTAGCTGCGGCCGCGGCCGTGGTCGCGGATCCGGTAGATACCGTCACCGGTGAGCTGCATCTCGAGGTCGCCGGACGGGCCGGACCGCAGCAGCGTCACCTGACGGAACTGGTGGGCCGCCGGACCCTTGGACGGCGGAAGCGTGAAGAGCGGGTCGAGCCCAGCCTCGGCCCCCGGGGCCACCTGTGCCGCGTCGGACGGGGCAGAGGCGGGTGCGACGGCCGCCGCGACCGCCCCGCCGCCCGACGGCTCGGTGGTCGGCCTTTCCGCCGCGGTGGAGGCCGGCTTCGCGCACCCGCCCGCCGCCGTCAACGCGGTCAGCGCCAGCCCGACGGCCGTGGATCCCTTCGCCATGTGACGTGCCCTCGATGGTGTCCTCCCGACGGGCCGCCCAACCGGCCGCCCGAGGGGTCCTCTGCTCCGCAACCGGACGCGAGTTTACGTTTGGGATGACCCGGCGTGAAATCCGGCTGACGAATGTCCGCCGGGGCATCGGCCCGGCGGAGGACGAAGGCGTCCGTCACGCGGACATCCGCCCGGCGTGTACTTCGGTCGAGTAAGCCATCACGACCGTCCCGTCGACCGCGCACACGTCGAACAGCCGGCGGAGCGCGGATAGCATGTCGGCGTGCCTCGGGTGGCCGGCCGCCGGGGCGTACGAACTGCTGAGCAGGCGGCCGGCCAGCCCGGCGAAGTCCAACCGCTGCTCGGATGGGAACTCTGCCAGGTGGTACGAGTCCGCCGCGAAGAACGCAGCCGCCGCGGCCGCGTCGGCCCGGTCGTGCCGGACCCGGGCGTAGTCGGTGCCATACTCGAGAAGCAACGCCTCGTACTGCTCGGCGAACGCAGACCCGGCTAACCGGCGGGTGTTCCAGAACAGCGCGACCCCGCCGCCCGGCCGCAGGATGCGGGCGAACTCCCGCCGGGCGGCCGGCGGGTCGAACCAGTGAAACGCTTGGCCGGCAGCGACGAGGTCGACGGACGCGTCCGGGAGCGTGGTGGCTTCGGCGCTGCCCTGGACGCTGTAGAACGTCCCGCCCGCCACGGCGTCGGGTACGCCTGGCCGCGACGCGGACGGAGCCGGGCGGGACCCGAACCGCCGTTCGGCCGCCGCCCGCATCGCCGCGTTCGGCTCCACGCCGTACACCGGGTGCCCCGCCGACAGGAAGAGCGCGGACGAGATGCCAGTGCCGCACCCCACATCCGCCACGATCGCCCCGTCCCGAAGTAGGCCAGTGTCGCGGAGCAAGTCGAGCACCACCGGCGGGTAGGTCGGGCGGTGGGCGACGTAGGAGTCGACGCGGTCGGTGAACCGGTCCTTCGGATCCGCCCCGGGCACTGCGGCCCGGCTTGCCCCGGCGTCGGTTGCGGAGCCCGGCGCTGCGGACGCGGACCGGCCTTCCATCGGTTCGGGCAAGGCTGTACCCTCCGGGCTCACGGAACAGAAAGGACGTCAGCGACCCATGGAAAGCGTGATCACCGGCCGGGCGTACGTGCTCGGCGACAACGTCGACACCGA
>JAQGHJ010000650.1 GCA_028288905.1 Phycisphaerales bacterium
CGGCCGACAGCAGCAGCACGCCGGCGAGCGTACCGGCCATCGTGCCGCGGCCGCCGGTGACGGCCGTCCCGCCGACGACCACTGCCGCGATCACCTTCAGCTCCAGCCCGAGCCCGAGGTTCGTCGCGACCTGCGGCTGGCGGACGGCCTCCAGCGCCGCGGCCAAGCCGGCGAGCGCGCCGGTCAGGACGAACGTCCAGAACACCACCCGGACCGGGCGGACGCCGGCAAGCCGGGCGGCCTCGGCGTCGGACCCGACGGCGTACGGGGCCCGCCCGGCGACCAGCGACCGGGCCGCCCACGCGGCGACGGCGAACACGACGGCGGCCGCGACGAGCAACAACCATTCGCCGCCGGCCTGGGTCAGCCCGGCCCACTGGAACCCGGGCGGCAGGTCCTGGACGGCCGCGCCCTCCCGGGCCCACGCGACCGACTCCCGCAGCACCACCATCGTCGCCAGCGTGACGACGATCGCAGGCAAGCGCATCGCCGCCACCAGCAGCCCGTTCGCCATTCCGCACGCCGCCCCGCACGCGATGGCGGCTAGGGCCGCCACCGGCACCGGCCACCCAGCCTTGGCCGCCAGGGCCGCCACGACGGCGGCCGCCGACAGTTGCGACCCGACCGAGATGTCGATCTGCCGGGCGACGATGACCCAGGTCATCCCGACGCCCACCACCAGTGCCGGGACGGCCGATACGAGCGTGTCCACAAACTGCCGGCGGAAGAAGTCCGGGCGGACGACGCCCATCGCCAGCAGCAGCAGGGCGTAGGCGGCGAGGACCGAGAGTTCGCGCTTGTAACGAGACATGGTGTAGCGGGCCGTACCGATCGTCGCAGCCTCTCGCCCGTGGCACGGGTTTTCAACCCGTGCCACGGCGGAATGCCGTGGCGCCCCTACGCCACCGCCTCCTCCGCGTGCCCCAGCGCCAGCTCCAGCACCCGCTCCTGCGTCGCCTCGGCCCGGTCCAGCACGCCGACGACCCCGCCGGCCCGCATGACGGCCACCCGGTCGCTCATCCCGAGCACCTCCGGCAGCTCCGACGAGATCAGGATCACCGCCAGCCCGCGGGCGGCCAAGTCGCCGATGAGCGCGTGGATCTCGGCCTTGGCCCCGACGTCCACGCCCTGCGTCGGCTCGTCGAGAATCAGCACGGCCGGGTCGGTCGCCAGCCACCGGGCCAGGGCGACCTTCTGCTGGTTGCCGCCGCTCAGGTGACCGACCGGCGCGTCGAGGGACGGCGTCTTGACGCCGAGCCGCCGGACGAACCCGCCGGCCAGCTTTCGCTCGCGGGCGCGGCCGATCAACCCGCCGGTCGAGACGGCCGGCAGGACGGCCAGCGTCGCGTTCGCCGCCACCGGCATCTCTAGTACCACGCCGTGCCGCCGGCGGTCCTCCGGGACGTACGCGATGCCGTGGCGGATCGCGGCGGCCGGGCTGTCGATCGTCACCTCGCCGGCGGCCGTCACGATCCGCCCGCCGTCGGCCGGCGTCAGCCCGAACAGCACCCTCGCCAGCTCCGTCCGCCCGGCCCCGACCAGCCCGGCCAGCCCGAGGATTTCGCCGGCCCGCACACTGATCGAAACGTCCCGGACCCCGCCGGCCGCGCAGCACAGGTCGAACGTTTCCAGCGCCACGTCGCCGGGCTTCACCACCCGCTTCGGGAAGACACTGCTCAGGTCCCGGCCGACCATCATCCGGATCAGCGCGGCCCGGTCCACGCCGGCCATCGGCTTCGTGCCGACGTAACTTCCGTCCCGGAGCACGGTCACCCGGTCGGCGACCCGCGGCAGTTCCTCCAGCCGGTGCGAGATGTACACCAGTCCGACCCCGGCCGCCCGCAGCTCGCCGACGACCCGGAACAGGTGGTCGACCTCCCGGTCGCTCAGGCTGGCCGTCGGCTCGTCGAGGATCAGGACCTTCGCGTCCCCGCCGAGGGCGGCGGCGATCTCGACGAGCTGCTGCTGCGGCATCGACAAATCGCGGACGAGGGCGGCCGGCGCGATGTCCGCCCCGACCCGCTTCAGCAGCTCCGCCGCCCGCCGCTGCCGCTCCCCCCAGCGGACCAGCCGCCACGGCCCGCCGCGCTCCAGCCGCAGGCCGATGTTCTCCGCCACCGTCAGGTCGGGGAACAACGCCGGCTGCTGGTAGATGACGGCGATGCCGAGAGCGCGGGCCGACGCAGGGTCGAGCGATTCGACCGCGACACCGGAGACTTCTATCGTTCCGCCGTCCGGGCGGTGGGCCCCGCTGATCGTCTTGATCAGCGTCGACTTGCCCGCCCCGTTCTCCCCGACGATCGCGTGGACCTCGCCCGGCAGCAATTCGAACGACACCCCGCGGAGCGCGCGGACGCCCCCGAAGCTCTTGGTGATGTCGGTGAGCTTGAGCAGGGGGGTCAAGCGGCAGGCCCTCCAACCAGCAGGTGCCCCAGCGGGCGGACTCGCGTCTCGTGGCATGGGCGTCCCGCCCATGCTTACGCTCGGCTCGGATGAAGCGTCCTCGAACGCCAGACCACACCCCCGGACACCTGCCCGAGCATGGGCGAGACGCCCATGCCAAAAGCGGCCAACAACCAACGACGGCGCGTCAACCCAACCCACCGCCTCCTACCGCTTCGCCAGCACGTCCCACTCGTACGCCTTGACCTCGTCGAGCCACGCCGCGCCGGCCGGCACGCCGGCCGACTCGCAGTAGTGGTCCCATACGGCCCCGAGCGGCAGGGTCTTCTGCTCCTCTAGCAGGGCGAGCCGGGTCGTGTAATCCCCCTCGGCCTCGGCGCGTCGCAGCCGCTCGCGCGGCTCCAGCAACGCCGCCAGCAGGGCCTTGAGCAGGTTACGGGCGCCGATCACCCACGCCGCCACCCGGTTGATGCTGGCGTCGAAGTAATCGAGCCCGAGGTGGGTTCGGCCGAGCAGGTCGTTGCGGACCAGCTCCTGGGCGATCGCGTGCAGGTCGTCGGTCAGCGTCACGACGTGGTCGCTGTCCCACCGCACGCCCCGGCTGACGTGCAGGGCGAACCGGTCGAGGCTCAGCGACACGGCCGACAGCTTGTCGGCGATCGACTCGGTCGGGTGGTAATGCCCGGCGTCGAGCGTCATTAGCACGCCGCGCCGCCGGACCGCGTACCCGAGGTAAAACTCGTGCGACCCGACCACGTAGCTCTCGGACCCGATGCCGAACAGCTTCGGCTCGACCGCGTCCAGGTGGACGGCCGGGTCGAGCGGGTCGGCGAACACCGCGTCGAGCGACGCCTCCAGCCGGCGGCGGGGGCCGAGGCGGTCGACCGGCGTGTCCTTCATCCCGTCGGGGACCCAGACGTTCGTCACGCACGGCGACCCGAGGGCCGCCCCGAACGCCGCCCCGACCCGCCGGCACGCCTGCCCGTGCCGGACCCAAAACGCCCGGACCTCGGGGTCCGGGTGGCTGAGCGTGAACCCGTCGTCGGCCAGCGGGTGGGCGAAGAACGTCGGGTTGAAGTCGACGCCCATTCCTTTCGCCCGCGCCCAGTCGAGCCAACGGCGGAAGTGGGCCGGCTCCAGCGCGTCACGGTCGACCTTGCCGCCGCCGGCGGCGGCCCCGCCGGTCTCGGCGTAGCTGGCGTGCAGGTTCAGCCGGTGGGTGCCGGGAACCAGCGACAGGGCCTTGTCGAGGTCGGCCCGGAGCTCGTCGGGCGTGCGGGCTTTGCCGGGGTGGTTGCCGGTGACGGCCAGCCCGCCGCCGGGGGCCTCGCCGGCGCGCTCGAACCCGCCGACGTCGTCCCCCTGCCAGCAGTGCAGGGCGACGGCGATCCCGGCGAGGGCCGCGAGGGCGGCGTCGACGTCCGCGCCGGCGGCGGCGTACCGCTCGCGGGCGAGGGCAAAGCTAGGGTCGGCCGCGCCGGCGGCGGGGCCGCCGGCGCGACGGCTGCTGATCAGATCGGGCATGGTCCTCCGCCGCCGCCTGCCGGCCCGCCGGGGCGGCACCTCACCGGGCGCCTCGAAACGAACAGGCGAGGCTAAAGTCGCATGCCGGCTGCGGCGGGACAAGGCTTCGGCGGGGGCCATTTTCCGCCACTGGGGCGGCGGCGGCGAACTTTTCCCGCCAAGGCGGCCGCGACGGTGGGCACAGGCGGGCCCTGAGGCCAAAAAGTTGACCCGCACCGCAACCCGGAAGCTCCCGTACTGTAATGTTGTGAGAGGAGGTCGCGGCCACACCGCCCGTCCGCCTTCCGCGGCCGCTCGCGCCCGCCACCATTCGAACCCGATCCGTGACCACGCCGCGGCCCCGGCAGCCGGGCCCGCCGCCGGAGACCCGATGACGTCGACCTTCCCGCAGTCCCCGAAGGCCCCGGCACGCAAGGCGCCGGCACGGTTCCCCAAAGCCGCCTTGGCCGCCCTGGCAGCTGCCGCCGTCGC
>JAQGHJ010000651.1 GCA_028288905.1 Phycisphaerales bacterium
ACGCACCTGTTGCAGGCGGCCGTCAAGCACAACGTCGGCAAGTTCCTGTTCGCCAGCTCGTCCAGCGTCTACGGGAACATGAGCAAGGTCCCGTTTCAGGAGGAGGACGCCGGGTACGAGCCGGTCAGCCCGTACGCCGCCACCAAGCGGGCCGGCGAGCTGCTGTGCTACACGTTCTGGCACCTGTACAAGATGCCGACGGCGTGCCTGCGGTTCTTCACCGTGTACGGCCCGCGGCAGCGGCCGGACCTGGCGATCCACAAGTTCACCCGCCTGATCAGCCGGGGCGAGCCGGTCCCGTTCTTCGGCGACGGGACGACGAGCCGGGACTACACGTTCGTTGAAGACACGGTCGCCGGCATCATGGGTGCCCTAGACAAGTGCGACCGGTACCGCACGTACAATCTCGGCGGCAGCACGCCGGTGACGCTGAAGGAACTCGTCGAGGAACTGCAGCGGGCGGTGGGCAAGACGGCGATCTTAGACAAGCGGCCGATGCAGCCGGGGGACGTCGAGCGGACCTACGCCGACCTCACCCGCAGCCGGGCCGAACTCGGGTACGAGCCGAAGGTGACGCTGGCCGAGGGGCTCAAGCGGTTCGTCGAGTGGTTCCGGGAGTACGGTCACCTGTACAAGCTGCCGGGCGAGCAGGCCGCCGAGAAGGGGACCGTGGCCTGACGAGCCTCGGGCCGGGAACGAAGCGTTTCCACCTGTTCGTTCGGGAGAGGTCATCGCGGTGAAGCCGCGGCGGGCGATGGTGATCATCGAGGACGCCTGCCGCGATCGGCGCGGTAGCCGACGAGTACGAGGCCGCCTCGACGGATACCCTCACCCGAATCCTCCCCGGACGGAGAGGGAGCCGTAGACCGCCTGCGAGCCAACCGCCGTCCTAAAACACCGCCGTCCCAAAAAGTTGAGACAAAACGAAGACGCCCGCGAGCACTAAGCTCGCGGGCGTCTTCGTTTGGATGCGGCCGACAGGAGTTGAACCTGCACACCTTGTGGGTACTAGAACCTGAATCTAGCGCGTCTGCCAATTCCGCCACGGCCGCGTAACTGGAGCGGAAATGATACCGGCCGGTAGACGCGCGTCAAGGGCGGCGCGTTCAGTTGTCCCCAAGGCCGCCTGGCCCTCCCGCTTCCCCAATCGGGGATGGTTCACCGGCTACCGCGGCCGGGCGGGCGGGCGTACGATCCCCCCATGGCCAAGGACGCGAATACGAAGCGGAAGCGGGCCGCGAACATGGAGCCGCGGATCGCCAACCGCAAGGCGACGCACGACTACTTCATCGACTCGAAGCTCGAGTGCGGCATCGTCCTGGTCGGGTCCGAGGTGAAGAGCCTGCGGCTCGGCAAGGCCCAGTTGCAGGAGGCGTTCGCCCGGGTCGAGAAGGGCGAGTTGATCCTGCACCAGTGCCACATCGACCAGTACGAGAAAAGCAACCTGATGAACCACGTCCCGCTCCGGGAGCGGAAGCTGCTCGCCCACAAGCGGGAGATCGCCAAGCTGGCCGAGGCGACGAAGGACCACGGCGTGACGCTCGTCCCGCTGGCCGTCTATTTTAAGGACGGGCGGGTGAAGGTCGAGATCGGCGTCGGCCGCGGCAAGCGGCAGGAGGACAAGCGGCGGTCGATCAAGGAGAAGGAGATGAAGCAGGACGTCCGGCGGGCGATGACGCGGCGCGTGTGATGGGCGGATTGCGGTTCGGGCGATCTCCAGCCGTCCCCACTCGGACGCCACTCCCCAACGGATGCCGCTACTCACGGACGTCATCCGGAGCGGAGCGAAGGATCTCTCGTCCACCGCGCCACTACGCCGGTAGCTCGACGCCAAGCACCGGCGGCAGGCCACCCTTTCCCATTCCGCTGGCCCGGAAGCCGCTAACCGATTCTCGCGGTGGACGAGGGGTCCTTCGCTCCGCGCAGGATGACACCCGTGGCGGGCGGTTCGGCATGTTCGGGCAGGCCGTGTCGTTCAATCAACCTGTGGACTTTCGACCGGACAAACAACGCCCGCTGGCCCTCGGATCGCCGCCCCCGGCCGCTCGCGGCAGATCGTGTCCCGAGCCGGCGCAGGCCGTGTCCACCCGCGGTGGGACGGAGGCAACATAATTTTGATCGGGCGCGAAAGGCGGCCTCCTCCGTCGTACTCCCTGCGAACGCCTCACCTAGACCCGCAGGAGACCCGCATGAACACCGTCCGCCGCCGATTCGCGTCCGCCGTGCTGGTCGCTTCCCCCGCCGTTCTCGCCCTGCTGTCGGCGGGCCGGCCGGCGGCCGGGCAGGTGCCCGTGTCAGCGGTCGCGGCGGCGGTCGGTCACGCCGCGCCCGCCGCACCGGCGGTCCCCGTCGGACAAGCCACCCCCGCCAAGCCGGCCACATCCGCCGCCGCCGCGACCGACGCCGGCCCGGCTCAGGGGGCGACGCCCGCCAGCGGCTCCGCGAATCCGGTAATCGGCCTGGACGCCGTGCTGCCCGACGTCCAGTTCGAGCGGGTCGGGGTGGCGGACGCGGTCCAGTTCCTGCAGGACTCGGTCCCGTCGTTCAAGGCGGTCGTCGTCGGCGAGGGCGGCGGGCCGGCCGACGACCTGCCGGTCACCCTGCGACTGCGGAACACGACCGTCGGGCAGGTGCTCGACGTGATCAAAGTCGCGACGGGGGACGCGGTGTCGGTCGAGATGGTGGCCGGACCGACCGGGCCGGTCCACGTGATCCGGGTGCGGCGGGCGGCGGCCGGTGCGGCCGCCGCCCGCCCGGGCGGGCCGGCCGTGCAGGTGTACCGGCTGTCCGGGATCGTCAGCCGAATGGTCGGTGCCCGGTCGGACGAGGACCGGCACCGGGACAACGGCCTCTTCCGGGCCGCTGCCGCTCCCGCCGCCGACGACGCGGCCGCCATCAAGGCCGGCCCGAACGGCCCGGCCGAACTGGCGAAGCGGCGGACTGCCGCCCTGAACAACGTGCTTTCAGTTGTCCAGGCGACGCTCCAACTGGCCGCCGGCGGCCCGAACGCACCGACGGTCCAACTGCACGAGGAGACCCAGACGCTGATCTTCAAGGGGACAGACGCCCAACGGGCCGCCCTGGAGGACCTGCTCGCCTCGCTGGAGGGGGACCGGGCGATCCGGGTGG
>JAQGHJ010000063.1 GCA_028288905.1 Phycisphaerales bacterium
CAGGCACGAATGAGGAGGGAGGGGGTCAAGGAATCCACTTGACCCCCTCCCTCCTCATTCGTGCCTGATCCGTGCCGAGTTGTGGGCGGCTTCTCCCGCTATCGCCGTGCGGTCGTCGGGTCGCGGAGGTCCGGCATGAGCAGCATCATCGCGGCGGCCGGGAGGAACAGCAGGCCGTCGCACAGCAGGGCGGTGCGGAACTCGACCTTCGCCAGCCCAAGGGCGAACACGACCGTCCCGGCCGCCGCCACCAGGCGGCCGACGTTGAATGCAAAGCCCGCCCCGGTCGTCCGCAGCAGGGTCGGGAACAGCGGCGGCAGGTACATCGTGAACAGCCCGAACACGCCGGAGCAGAACCCTACGGCCGCCAGCCACGGGATCAGCTCGCGGTGCGTCCGCGGCACGCAGTACGCCCCGACGATCGCGGCGGCGAACAGGACGAACAGCCCGGCGATCGCGTTGCGGTACCCGACCCGGCGGGCGACCCACGCGGCGAAGAAGTTCCCCCCGACCGACACGCCGATCACGAGGAAGAACACCGCCGTCTTGAGCTGGTCCTTGTCGGCGGCCGACCAGCCGGCGACGCTCGGGAGCCGGGTCAGGTGTTGGACGTACCAGAAAAGGAACGCCCACCACCCGGTCAACGACGTGGCGCAGACGGCGGCCGTCAGCAGCGTCGTCCGCCGCACCGGCCCGCGGAACAAGTCTGCAAGCCCAGGCGGCGCCACCCGGCTGCCGCCGGCCGCGACCCGCCCGTCCTCGGCCGCCTTGGCCAACGCCCACGCCTCCGGCTCGGGCACGTGCCGGCGGATCCAGAACACCATCCCGGCCGGCACGATGCCGATCAGGAACACGGCCCGCAGGTAGTAGTCGGCCGGCAGGGTCGGGATCACGTGCCGCAACAGCCCGACCGTCCGGGCGTCGGCCATGACGTAGAACGCGACGCAGGCGATCAGGATGCCGACGTTCACGCCCGTCTGCAGGACGGCCGCCAGCCACGCCCGCCACTTCGCCGGCCACGTTTCGGCCAGCAGGGCCGACCCGACCGCCCACTCCCCGCCGATCCCGAGGGCGGCCAGGAATCGGCAGCCCATCAGCTGCTGCCAATTCGTCACGAAGAACGACAACCCGGTGAACAGGGCGTAGGTCAGGATGGTCAGGCTCAGCGCCCGGCTCCGGCCGAGCAGGTCGCCGAGCCGGCCGAACACTGCCCCGCCGACCGCCCACCCGACGAGGAAGCCGGCCTGGATGAACGCCGACTTCTCGTTCACAGCCGCCGACCCGGGCGGGGCGGCCAGAAGGGCGGCGACGAAGGTCCCGGCCACCAGCGTGTACAGGTGGATGTCCAGCCCGTCGAACAGCCACCCGAGCCACGCCGCCGCCCCGCTCTTCCACTGTTGGGGCGACAGGTCGCGCAGCCGGGTCGCGTCCGGGGGAATGTCGGCGTTTGCGTAAGGGATCGGCGATGGCAGGACAACAGACGGGTCGGCGGCAGGGATGGGAGCGGCCATGGTTCCCGGCCGATTGTCAGTAACGGCGTGCAGATGACAACGGCCGGGCGTCCGGCGCCCCGGTCCGTCGCGTCAACCTAACGCGACCGCGGACGGGGACCGAAAAGGGGCCCGTGCGGCCGCCGGAGGTTAGGCGGCGGCCGCACGGGCCCAAACGTTCACGCCCGCACCGCGTCCAGCGGCCGGAGCTCGCGATCACATCCGCGGGGCCGCGACGACCTCGCCACGCTCGTCGAGCCACAGCTCGTGTTCGCGGTTCTGCCGGTCCGTGTAGACGGTGTGGTAGTAGGTCTTGCCGCCGCGCTCGTGCCGCATCGGCGTGACCTCCTTCGCCCCCTCGGTCTCCCGGACCAGCTTCTCCTGCACCCGCTTCGGGAGGGTGTCGAATTTCACGCGGTCGCGGAGCATCGCGTCCGTCAGCCGGATGTCGGCGGCGGGCGGCGGGTCCCGGCGGTCGTCGACCGGCTTACCGGTCTTGGCCGACACCGGGCCGGCGATGGGGTCGCCGGTCTCGCTCACCCGCACCCACATCTGCTCGCGGTTCTCGGTGTACAGCGACCCGTACGACACCCGCGTCCCCTCGACCTGGCGGAAGTACTGGGCGTCGCGGTCGCGGTGTGCGTTCAGCTCCAGCGCCCGCCGCACCCGGTCCGGGAGCTCGTCCCACCGCACGGTTCCGCCGGCCGGCGCGGCGGTCGCCACGGGGACGGCCGCCGGCGGCAGCCCGGCGGGCGACACCGGCTGGTACGTCGACAGGCGCGGGGCGGACACCACCGACCCGTTCTCCCCGACCGTGACGAAGTACCGACGGCTGGACTCCGGCTGCACCCAGTGGGCGGTGTAGGCCGTGTTCCCGTCGGCGTAGGTGTCCCGGCGGTACCGCACGTCCGTCCCGCGGGACAGGTATTGGCCGAGGGTGGTGGACGGGGCGGCCGGGATATCCCGCGGTTCGACCCGTAACGCGGTCGCCAGCCGGAACCCTTCAGGAACGTCAGCCTGGAGCGCCCGGTCGTCGGCCGTCGGCTGGAGGATGAGCGGGCCGGCGACGAGTGACCCGGTCGGGTGGATCGTCACTTCCCGCCGGGAACCGTCCCGGTCCGTGTAGACCGCTTGGTAGGTCGTGCGGTCCTCGACCCGCTGGCTGTAGTAGCGTACGTCGCGGGCCCCGTTCGTGTACCGCTCCAGCGTCTGCCGCACGGTGGCCGGCAGGTCGCCCGCCCGAACCTCCGTGCTGACCGGGACCGCCGGCGGGGCCACGACGCCGCCCGGCCCGACCGCCGCCCCGGGGAGAACCGAAGGGATTGCCGCGACCGGGGGCGGGGCCGTCGGCGGCAGGGCGAGCGGCGGCGTCGCGGGCGTCGTCGCTCGGGCCGCCTGCACCCGCCCGACCCACGCGTCGGCCAGCCGTTGCCGCTCCGCCTTTTTCGGGGCGTTGTCCGGCTGGTTCGGGGCCAGTTCCGGCCCGTCCACCACCCGCCCGTCCGGCGCCACCCGCACCTGCAGCCGCACGTTCTGCGGCGTGGTGAAGTTGACGACGAACACCTCCTTGCCCTCGGCCGGACGGCGGTACACGACGTCGTGGGCGTCGAGGTAGTTCGCCCGAGCGGTATTCGCCACCGCGGCCGGCACCTTCGACTCGGCGACCTCCTTCATGTCTTGCGCCACCGCCGGCGCGGCCGCCAGCAGCGGGAGGCCCGCGCCCAG
>JAQGHJ010000737.1 GCA_028288905.1 Phycisphaerales bacterium
CGGAACGTCGACCGACGGTCGGGCTCTCCCGCCCCTTCAGGGCTTGTACTCGCGCGGTGTTCGCCACCCGGGGCTCGCGCCCCGGGCTATGGTTCTTCCGCCCCTTCGGGGCTCCGGGTCGCCGCACTTGAGATCCGCAACCGTATCACACCTCGTCGATCTTGATGTGGATGTGATGCTCGGCCAGCTTTTTGCGGCCGTGCGTCGTGATCCAGATCCGCTCGCCGTCTGAGCTGCGGCCGGCGTAGTCGTGGGTGTCGAGCAGGTCGAGGGCGGCGGCGAAGATCGGGATGTTCTCCGGCGGCTGGATCAGCGCCCGGATCGGGATGCCGCTGCTGAACTTGGCCAGGCGGGACAGGATCTGGGCCGCCCGCTTGAAGATCGCCCGCTGCCGGTGGTTGTGCTTGCCGCGGAGCCCCGCGAACCCGTCCACCATCGCCCGCGGGCCCCAGGACAGCACTTGGGCGAAGAACGGCGCCCGCAGTTCCAGGTCGCCAGCCGCCTGCCCGCCGGGGGTGTCCTCGTGGTGGTCCGAGGCGTCCTCCAGCGACCGGACCGTGTATCCCTTCTCCTTGTGCCGGCGGGACTGCACGACAAGCACGGCGATCAGCAGGACCCAGTAGATCCCGAACCACCCGGTCCACCCGATGCGTTCGGACCCGACGGCCATCCACAGGACGGTCGAGATCAGGAACCCGGCCGCGGCACACCACCCGAGCCCCTTAAGGAATTGGCCGAGCGACCCCTTGAAGTCGACCTGGTCCTCGGTCCGGAGCATCTCCTGCACTTGCCGGCGGACCGAAGTTCGCTCCAAGGCGGCAGCTTTCTGACCCGACCGCCGGTCGGACGACGACGATCTCGACCGGCCGCTGCCGTGCCCGGGGTGGCCGGCGGACGACCCGGACAAGCTTCTCGAAGAACCCGTCAGGTCGTTTGACGAGCCGGACAGGTCGGCCGAGGATCCGGAAAGATAGGGTGCGGGCCCGGAAAGGTCGGCCGACGACGCGGCGGCGGTCGAGCCCTTGGGCGCGCGGGCACCTGACATGTCTGACATGTGGAGAACCTCCTGTTGGGTACCTCGTCCCGCGCCCCATCGCCGCACGTCCGATCGGGAGGAGGATAGCCGATGCCCGCGCGGCTTGACACCCCCGAAAGGCTCTCCTAGCTTGCGCGGCCCCGCCCCGCCGGACCCGTCCGGCCCGGCGTCCCGTGCCGGCTGACCCTGCCCGGGCCGGTTTTTTCCCGAAGCAGAGAAAGGCGTTCCCCCGTGCCCGATTCGCCCGCCGTGTCCCGTCCTTCGTCGCCCACGCCCGCCGCCACCGACGCGTTCCTCGACGGTAACGCCTGCGTCGTCGGCCTCCAGTGGGGGGACGAGGGCAAGGGCAAGATCGTCGACGTTCTGACCGAGCGGGCCCAGGTCGTCGCCCGGTACTGCGGCGGGGCGAACGCCGGGCACTCCGTCGGCATCGGATTCGTGTAGTACGCGACCCACCTGCTCCCGGTCGGCGTGTTCCGCCCGGTCGTGATGAGCGTGGTCGGGAACGGCGTCGTGCTCGACCCGGCCGTCCTGTTCCGCGAGATCGACGAGATGACGGGCCGCGGGGTGCCGATCGGCCCGGACAACCTGCGGATCAGCTACAAGGCCCACCTGGTGATGCCGTACCACCAGCAGGAGGACGCCCTGCGGGAGGCCCGCGCCGGCAAGGAGAGCATCGGCACGACGAAGAGGGGCATCGGCCCTACGTACGCCGACAAGATGCACCGCAGCACCGCGTTCCGGGTGGCCGACCTGCTGCACGAGGACCGGTTCCGGGCCTAGCTCGAGCAGGTGGTGGCCGACCGGAACACCGTGTTCAAGGCGCTGTACGGGGTGGACGCGGTCGCGTGGGAGCCGATCTTCGAGCAGTACCGCCAGTACGGCCGGCGGATCGCCCCGTACGTGGACGACGTCGGGCACCTGCTGATCGGGTACGCAAAGGCCGGCAAGCGGATCGTGTTCGAGGGGGCCCACGCCGTCCTGCTCGACGTCGACCACGGCACGTACCCGTACGTCACCAGCAGCAGCTGCTCGGCGTTGGGCCTGTACACCGGGGCCGGCGTGCCGCCGACGACGGTGCGGAACTTCATCGGGATCATGAAGGCGTACAGCACCCGGGTCGGCGGCGGCCCGTTCCCGACCGAGCAGGACAACGAGACCGGGCAGTACATCCGCGAGCGGGGCAACGAGTACGGCACCACGACCCGCCGCCCCCGCCGGTGCGGGTGGTTCGACGCGATGGCCGTCCGGTACTCGGTCGAACTGTGCGGCATCACGCACGTCGCCCTGACGCTGCTCGACGTGCTCAGCGGGCTCGACGAGGTGAAGGTCTGCACCGGCTACACGGTCGGCGGCAAGCCGCAGGACTACTTCCGGGCCGACATGGACACGCTCGCGGAGGTCGAGCCCGTGTACGAGACGCTGGCGGGGTGGAAGGAAGAGATCTCCGCCGTACGGTCCTGGGACGCGCTGCCGAAGGCGGCGCGGGACTACGTGCTGGCGCTGGAAAAACTCGTCGGTGCTCCGATCCGGATGGTCAGCGTGGGCCCGGAGCGGACGGCGACGCTCGTGCGATGACGCCTTAAGATCAAGGAGTGTTGGGCGCGGGCAGGGACGCGCGCGCAAACGACAGTGGGTCACGGACAGGCAAACCTTGCCGAGGCTGCGGCACCGGTTCGTGCTACCGTACGATAAGCGGGCGGCCACGCTGCCGCTCCCGCGACGATCCGGATGATGCGGACTACGCCCGCGAGTCGATGTCCGCTCAGGAACGCCGCGGGACTCGCTCTGGAGACGCAACGGATGAACATCGGGAACGATGTCTGGGGCACGGGGCAATGGCCGTCGTCATCCGGAGCGCAACCCGGCACTCCGTACGCGGTCGAGCTGCTTTACCCGTCCGCCCCGTCGCTGGACGCCGACCGCCTCGCCCCGCGGGTGCGGGCGTTCTGCCCGCGAGTCGGGGCGACGGACGTCGGCGGGCGACCGCCGGTGCTGTTCTCCCACCCGGATCACCTCGTCACAATCGACTTGATTTCGCGCCACCAGGACGGTTCCGCGGCGGGAGCCGCACCGCATGACGACCGCGCGCCCGACGACGCGCAGCCCGCCGTCCCCGCCCGGACCGTCGTCCTCCCGGCCGACCGGGTGACGGACGTCGCGGCGCTGCACCAGTCCCTTTCCCAAACCCGCGACTGGGACGCGGCCGCCGATGCGCTCGCCCGGTCGACCGCCCGGGTCGTCGTCACCGACCTGATGGCCCGGGACCTGCCGCCGCGGGAGCGGCTGGCGCTGTTCGAGTCGGTCCTGCTCGGCGTGATCGAGGCCGCCCGGCCGGCCGCCATCCACTGGCGGCCGGCGGGCAAGCTGGTCGACCCCGCCGCGTTCTTGCGGGCGAGCGGGTCGTCCGAGCTCGACGCGCTGCCCCAGGCCGCGATCAACGTCCGGCTGTTCCGGGTAGCCCGGACGGACCGGGACCTCGTGATGGACACGCTCGGGCTGGCCGCCCTCGGGCTCCCGGACCTCCAGGTCGCGTTCCGCGGGCTCGACCCGGCCCGGGTGGCCGGGCACCTGTACGCGATCGCCCTGTACACGCTCCGGCACGCCGGGGCGCTGGCCGCCGGGGACGTGATCGAGGGTCCGACCGAGGGGTCCGAGTGGACCGCCCACGACGCCCGCGCCGCCGTCGGGCCGCCGCGGCACGTCGTCGGCTTCGACCCCGGCCCGGACCACTCGGTCCGGGCGGCATGACGGATCTGCCGACGGGCGTCCGGGCGCTGACTCAACCGCGAATCGGCGCGGCGGTACAAGGGGTGTCGTCGCGGATCTTCCTTCGCCACACCCGGAAGGGTGGAGTTTCGTCCCGCGATCCCCGCCGGGTGCTCGACTCTACCCTCCCGGGTAGGGCTGCTGAGGCACCCGTTCGCCGGGCGTTTCCGCTCCAGTCGCCGCCCGCACACCCACCTCTAAACAGGCAGGAATCATGCACTCGTCCCGCGCCCGCCGAGCGGCCTTGATGGCGTCGCTGCTGCTCCCCGCGTGCGTCGCCGTTGCCGCCCCCGCGCGGGGCGAGGATTGGCCCCGGTTCCGCGGCGCCAACGGGGCCGGCGTTGTCGCCGGGCGGTTCGCCGGCACGGTTTCCGCCAAGGACGTCGCCTGGACGGCCGACCTGCCGGGCAAGGGGCACGGGTCGCCGGTGGTCTGGAAGGGCCGGGTGTACCTCACCTCGGCCGACCCCGAAGAGGGCAAACGGTACGTCGTCTGTCTCTCGGCGGCCGACGGGTCGGTCGTTTGGCGGAAGGAGTACGACTTCGCCAAGTACCGTCAGCACGCGGACAACAGCTACTCGTCCGCGTCCCCGGCCGTCGACGACGCAGGCGTGTACGTCGCGTGGTCGACGCCGGCCCACTACACGGCGTTCGCCCTCGGCCACGACGGGGCCGAGCGGTGGTCGCACGACCTGGGCGGGTTCCAGAGCGTGCAGGGGCAGGGGGCGTCGCCGGTCGTCGTGGGGGACGCGGTCGTGGTCGCCAACGACCAGGAGGGCCCCAAGAGCAGCCTCGTCGCGTTCGACCGGCGGACCGGGGCGGCGCTGTGGACGGTCGAGCGCAAGAGTTGCGACAAGGCGTCGATGTCGACCCCGGTCGTGTACCGGCCGCCGGGCGGCGGGGGGCCGCAGGTCGTGTTCACGAGCAAGGCGGCGGGGATGACGGCCGTCGACGCCGCGACTGGGCAAGTCGCGTGGGAGGTGTCGGACGCGTTCAACGCCCGGACGGTCGGCAGCCCGGTGCTGGCCGGCGACCTGATCGTCGGGGCGTGCGGCGAGGGCGGGGCCCAGCGGGACCTGGCCGCCGTCCGCCCGCCGGCCGCGCCCGGGGCGGAGGCGAAAATCGAGTACGCCGTGAAGCGGGTCGCCCCGTACGTCCCGACCCCGCTCGTCGTCGGCCCGCGGGCGTACCTGTGGGGCGACGCCGGCGTGCTCACGTGCGTCGACGCCGCGACCGGGGCCGAGGCGTGGAGCCGCAAGGTCGGCGGGATGTACTACGGGTCCCCCGTGTGCGTCGGGGACACGCTCTGGTGCCTGAGCCGCAAGGGCGACCTGATCGGCGCGTCGGCGACCGACAAGGACGCCCCGCTGGCGAAGCTGAGCCTCGGCGACCCGAGCCACGCCACGCCTGCGGTGGCCGACGGGAAGATGTACCTGCGAACGGTGTCGAAGCTGACGTGCGTGACCCTGCGGCCGGGGTGAGGGGGCGGGGAGGGTGGTGGGACGGTTAGGGGCGGGTCAGCCACCCTCGTGGGCCCCGGCCTTCGGCCGCGGGCTCTCCTTCACGGATGTCATCCTTCGCTCCGCTCAGGATGTCATCCGTTTGGGCCCGTGCCACCCGCCCATGCCGCCCGCCCACTCGCCTTCCCTTCCTCCCGCCCGCCCGTATCATCTCGCCCGCCGCCCCCGCGAGCCGCGCGGGGGCACCCCTCGCACCGGGCACCCCGCATGATCCGTA
>JAQGHJ010000743.1 GCA_028288905.1 Phycisphaerales bacterium
GACGGATCACGTTGCAGAGATGACACGCTGTTCACCCCGGTCCGCCTGGGGCGCTACACCCTAAGTCACCGCGTCGCCACGGCGCCGCTCGCGCGGCTGCGGTCGTTGGTGCCCGGGGACGTTCCCGGCCACTGATGCGCGAGTGCTACACGCAGCGGGCATCCGACGGCGGCTCCAGGCTGACGGAAGCCACGTCGATCTCGCGGACGGGGCGTGGCTACCTCGGCGCGCCCGGCATCAACTCGGGCGAGCAGGTCCGGGGGTGGCTGGGCATCACCGACGGCGTCCACGCCAGGGGTGCCCGCATTTTCCTGCAGCTCTGGCACGTGGGCCGCGGCTCGCATGTGGACATGACGGGGGGGACGTGGCGCCGGTCGCCCCCTCCGCCGTCCCGTACGACGGCGTCGCCTTTGCGGGGAAACGGCGGGTCCCCGTATCGCCGGCGCCGGCGCTGCGCCGCGAGGAGCTGCCGGGCCTGGTCGGTGAGTACCTCGACGCCGCCCGTCGGGCGCTCGACGCCGGTTTCGACGGGGTCGAGTTCCACGCGGGCGACGGGTACCTGTTGGACCAGTTCCTCTAGGACGGCTCGAACCGCCGGACCGACGACTACGGCGGCACCGTCCAAAACCGCGCCCGCCTGCTGCTGGAGGCCGTCGACGCGGTCGTGCCGGTCAGGGGGGCCGACCGCGTGGCGGTGCGGTTGTCGCCTGCCACCCGGTTTTAGGGGATGTCGGACGGCGACCCTGTTCGCCCGCGTGGCGGCCGAGCTCGACAAGCGGAAGCTCGCCTACCCGCCCCTGATCGAGCCGCGGATCAACGGCAACGCCGAAGTGGCGGCCGGGCTGGCACCGGTGGCCGCGGTCCTACAGCGAAAGGTCTACGCCGGGACGATCATCGCGGCCGGCGGGTTCGACGCCGACGGCGCGGCGTCGATCGTCCGGCTCGGGGACGCGGACTTGGACGCGTCCGGCCGGCTATTCATCGCCAACCTCGACCTCCCCCGCCGCTTCGCGATGGACCCGCCGCTCAACGCGTACGACCGGGCGACCTTCTACGGCGGCGACCAACGCGGGTACGCGGACCACCCGTCGTACGACGCGACGGCCGCCCGAGCATCACTCCAACAACAAGGAACACCATGAGCGCGTTACCCACCGTCATCCTCGTGCACGGCGCCTGGTCGGACGGGTCGGGCTGGGGCAAGGTGATCCCCCTGCTGCGGGACCGCGGCCTGCGGGCGGTCGCGGTGCAGCTGCCGCTGACGTCACTGGCCGACGACGCCGCCGCGGTCCGCCGCGCGATCGCCCTGGAGGACGGCCCGCTGGTGTTGGCCGGCCACTCGTACGGCGGCGCCGTCGTCACCGAGGCGGGGTCGGACGCGCGGGTGGTCGGGCTGGTCTACGCCGCCGCGTTCGCGCCGGACGTCGGCGAGTCCGCGGTCACGCTCGGCGACAGCGTGGCCCCGGCGCCGCTGCTCGCGGAAGTCAGACCGGACGCGTTCGGCTTCGTGAAGCTGACGCGGGCGGGCGTGTTCGACTGCTTCGCGCAGGACCTCTCGCCGGCCGAGCGCGAGGTGCTGCTCGCCACGCAGGGCCCGACGTCCGTGAGGTCGCTCGGGGGGGGTGGCGACGGTCGCCGCGTGGCGCGACAAGGCGTCCCGCTACGTCCTGGCGACCGGCGACCGCGCGATCCGGCCCGAGCTCCAGCGGTCCATGGCCGATAGGATGAAGGCCGAGGTCACGTCGGTCGACGCGTGCCACGTGGTGATGCTGGCGGCTCCCGGGGCGGTGGCCGACGCGATCATCGGGGCCGCCCGCGCGAGCGTCTGACGCCCCGCCCCAATCCGCGCCGACGGGCGTCCCCCGCCGCCAGCCATAAGCACGACATCGAACCGTCGGACACCCCGGCCGTCGTCACCGGTGGCGGCTCCGGAATCGGCCGCGGCCCCGCCGAAGCCCTGCATCGGCGTGGCAACCGAGGGATCATCGCCGGCCGGCGCGCGAGCCGCCCGGCCGAGGTGACCGCCGCGGTCCCCGGGATGCGGTCGGTCGAGCCCGACATCGAGACCCCGGCCGAATCTAGGCCACACCCTGACCGTTAGCCAGCGTCCGCCCGAGATGGACGTCCTCGGACCCGCCGAGGCGTTCGCGTCAGCTCGAGACGCGGGCCGCGCCGGGGTGCGGGTGTCGCGAGCGGCACCAGGGAAGCCCTGTCGGACAGCGGACTGCAACGCACCTTTGGTCATCTCGCCGACAGGCTTGCCCGGTGCGGCTTTGCGTACCTGCACATGCTCGAGCCCCGGGGGAGCGACCTTGAGACGGTTGCCCGTGGTCAGCCGCCCGTCGCGGCGGCATGGCCGCGGGGACCTTTCGCGGCGTGGTCGCTGCTGCCGCGGGGTCTGACCGGGCCGGGGCCGAAGCGATCCCGCGGGCGGGCCACGCCAATCGCGTCGCCTTCGGCCGCTTGATCTCGCCCGACCCATACTTGCCGGGACGAC
The DNA here is from genome assembly GCA_028288905.1 of Phycisphaerales bacterium. Lineage (GTDB taxonomy): Bacteria > Planctomycetota > Phycisphaerae > Tepidisphaerales > Tepidisphaeraceae > Humisphaera. Next base: position 2,498 of record JAQGHJ010000743.1, read on the forward strand.
CGGGGCCGATCCCCCCCGCCGCCCGGCCGCACTCCGCGCACGCCCCGCTCGCGTCCCCGGTCCGGTCGTGCCCGCACCCCAGGCAGTGGCCGGGCAGCTCGCGGAGGAGCCCGGCCCGGGTGGCGGCGAAGGTGGCGAGTACGAGGATCGTCACCATGGCGGCGAAGCCCGCCGCGGCCGCCG
>JAQGHJ010000778.1 GCA_028288905.1 Phycisphaerales bacterium
TCCGAGGACAAGGGGTACAAGTTCCGGTTCGCGTTCGAGGCCAAGCCGAACGAGCCCCGCGGGCACATGTACTTCGCCGTCACCGGCAGCTATTTGGCGCTGATCCCGACGCTGGCCCGCCCGGAGCTGTTCGGGGTGAACCCGGAGGTCGCCCACGAGCACATGGCCGGGCTGAACTTCGTCCACCACGTCGCCCAGGCGATCGAGATGGGCAAGCTGTTCCACATCGACCTAAATGACCAGGAGTTCGGCCGGTACGACCAGGACTTCCGGTTCGGGCAGGCGAACATCAAGCACGCGTTCTTCCTGGTGAAGCTGCTGGAGGACAACCGGTACAACGGCAGCCGGCACTTCGACGCCCACGCCCTGCGGACGAGCGATTACGAGGACGTGCGGGCGTTCGCCAAGGGGTGCATGCGGACGTACATGATCCTGAAGGAGAAGGCCGCCCGCTGGAACGCCGACCCGGAGATCCAGGGGATCACCCGGGAGGTGAACGTGCAGGACCCGAGCCTCGGCCGGCTGACGAAGCAGTACAGCCCGCAGAACGCCGCCAAGCTGCTGGCCGCCCCGCTCGACCGGGTCGAGCTGGCCAAGGCCCGGCTGCCGTACGAGCGGCTGGACCAGCTGACGATGGAAGTGCTGATGGGCGTGCGGTGAGCGGGTGATCGTGCCCGGTTTTACGGTCCGACCAGCGGCCGCCCGCGACGCCGCGGGCGGCCGTTTCCCGACCTGCCGTCGTCATCCGCGGGTCCGGTATACTGCACCGTCATGCCCCCCACCCTCACCATCCCCGTGCGTCCGAGCCAACGCGGCGAGCCGGTCTGGGAACTGCTCGACATCCTGCCGGAACAGGGCCGCTGGTCGGAGGCTGACTACCTGGCCCTGGACACCAACCGGCTCGTCGAGTTCGACAACGGCTGTCTGGAGTTCCTGCCGATGCCGGACGTCATCCACCAGTTGATCGCGCTGATGCTGGCCACCGCGCTCAACGAGCTGTCCGTGGGCGGCCAGACCGGCTTGGCCGTCCCGTCGCCGTTCAAGCTGAAGATCCCAAACGGGAAGTGGCGGGAGCCGGACGTGTCGTACCTGACGCCCGGCAGCCTGCACCGGTACCGGCAGGAGTGGTGGGACTACGCGGACTTGGCGATCGAGGTCGTGAGCCCGGACAACCCGAATTGCGAATACGTCAAGAAGCGGTCCGACTACGCCCTGGTCGGCGTGCCCGAGTACTGGATCATCGACCCGGCGGCCGAGACGATCACGGTGCTCGTGCTGGAGGACGGCGGCGCGTACCGCGACGATCAGGTGGTACACCCGGGCGGCGTGGCGGCGTCCGTCTTACTGCCAGGGTTCCGGGTCGACCTGAACGACCTGCTCGCCAAGGCCCGCCGCCGGACGCCTGGGCAGGCTCCCGCCTGACCCGGACCGGCCGCCTCACTTGATCGTCCCGATCGCGTCCGTCCAGTGCTTCACGTCCTGCTCCCGCATCGGCCCCCGCGGCTGGAGCCGGGCGTCCTCGTACCCCCGCTGGTGGACGTCGACCAGGTACTGCTCGCGGCTGATGAACGTGCCCATGCACACCTTGGCCGCGTCAGTCCCCCGCGGCACGGGCGGTTCGGCGTGGGCGCGGTCGAACACCTCCCGCAGCACCTCGGCCGGCACCGCGTCCCGCTCGCCCGGGTAGGCGTACCCGTACATCAGCAGGTGGGCGAGCAGCATCCGCTCGTGCCCCTTGAACCGGCGGACGAGCCGGGGCCAGTCCAGCGTCCGCCCGCGGGCGTGGATCAGGTGGTTCACGTCCCCGCCGTCGAACCGCTCCCGCTCGCAGATGAACGACTTCGTCCAGATCACCTCCTCGGCCGGCACGAGCTGGGCCGGGCGGCCGAGCACCATGCCGCTGACCGCGTGGGCGAACCAGTCGTCGTCGACCGGGCACAGGCCGTTGCCGCTGCCGTAGATCACGTCGACGAACGTCGTCTCGTCCTGCGGGTCGAACGCCTTCCCGAGCCAGTGCGGGAACGTCAGGGCGGTGCGGTACCCGTGCTCCTTGTACATCTGGAGCACCCCCGGGGCGTGGGCGGCCCGGACGAACACGTCCAGGTCCTTCGTGTGCCGCACGATCCCGGCGTGGTACGCCAGCGAGTACGCCCCGCCGACGAGGTACGGGACGCCCGCCTGGTCCAGCAGGTCGAGGGACCGGAGGTAGAAGTCGCACGTCGCTTGGTCGAGCAGGTCGAACGGGGTCTCGGGCAGCCGTGGCACGCCGGCCGGACGGGCCGGCGCGGGGACGTCCGTCGGGACCGGCGTGACGGCGACGGGGGCGGTCCCGTCGGACGACGGCAGGGGCGGCTTGGGCATGTGCGGGGTTCCGGTACGAGAGGGTTCCGTCGTAAGGTGGAGCGAGCGCGGACGCCGCAAAGCAAGTGCCGGGGGCACGTTGCTTGCACTGCGCGGCGTGGCCGCTTCAGCGGCCACGGTCCGGGCCGGATCGTCCCCGATCCGACCGGACCTTCGTACACCCGAAGCAAGGAGCAGCGACATGGTGACCACCGGCGACGGCCACAACGACCGGGGCGGGTCCCCGCATCTTGACGGGTCCACCCACCCCGGCGGCAACGGTTCGAGCGGCACAACCGCGGGCGGGACCAAGCCGGCCACCGTCCGGATAGCGGCCGTCGGCGACGTGCACTGCGCCGCCGACGGCCGGGGCACGCTCAAGCCGCTGTTCCAGCGGATCGCAGCCGCCGCCGACGTGCTCGTCCTCTGCGGCGACCTGACCGACTACGGCCTGCCGGAGGAGGCCCACGTGCTCGCCGGCGAGCTGGCGGCGGCCAAGCTGCCGACGCTGGCCGTCATGGGCAACCACGAATTCCACTCGAACCAGCAAGACGAGGTGCGAAAGGTGCTCGAGGGGCAGGCGGGCGTCACGTTTATCGACGGCGACGCGAAGGAGGTGTGCGGGATCGGGTTCGCCGGGGCAAAGGGGTTCGGCGGCGGGTTCGGCCGGGGCACGCTCGGGGCGTGGGGCGAGCCGGCCGTCAAGGCGTTCGTCCAGGAGGCGATCGACGAGGCGATGAAGCTGGAGGCGGCCCTCGCCCGGCTCCGCACCCCGCGGCGGATCGCCGTCCTGCACTACGCCCCGATCAAGGCGACGGTCGAGGGCGAGCCGGTCGAGATCTTCCCGTGGCTCGGATGCAGCCGGCTGGAGGAGCCGATCAACCGGTACCCGGTGGCCGCCGTCGTCCACGGCCACGCGCACAACGGCACGCCGGAGGGCCGCACCGGCGGCGGCGTGCCGGTGTACAACGTCGCCCTGCCGCTGATGCGCAAGAGCTACCCGGACCACCCGCCGTTCCGGCTGCTGGAGGTGCCGGTCAACCCGGACGCGCCGGCGGACGCCCGCGGCGGTCCGTCCGCCACGCAGGCCGCGGCCGACGACGCGGCGCTGGGGCACGCGCCGGTGCAGACGACCGTGCGGTAGTGGGCGCGGCAGGCGCGAACGTCCTTCCCCTCCTCGTTTCCTTCTCACCGCAGGTCCTTCGCGTCGAACGCCGACGGGAGCGGCGGGACCACGTCCAGCGTCGCGTCCACCAGCTCGCCCGCAAGGGTCGCTTGCGGGCCGCCGTCCACGGGGACGAGCTCGACCCGTACGGTCCGGCGGGGCCGGGCCGCGTTGTCCGCCCGGCCGAGCGGGACGGCGTACCGACAGGTGCCGGCGAAGTCGGCGGCCGGGAACTCGACCGGGTCCTCCCCGGCCCCCCGGACCACGCACCGCACCCGCCGCACGGGCGTCGGCAAACCGCCGGCCGCGCCGGCGGCGGCCGGGCGGATGGACACCGTCAGCCGGGCCGGTTCCGGGAGCGGGACCGTGACGTCCAGCGTAAACCGGCCGCCGGCGAAGGCGAACGCCGCCGCGGGCGGCACGGGAGAGGTCGGCGAGGACGCCGCGATGGAGTTCGGCGACGGCACGCCGGCGGGGGCCGACGCGTTGGGCGAGGCGACGAACCGCAGGTACGGGCTCCCCGCGCCCTCCGGCCGCACAGTCGGTGCGAGCAGGCCGGCCGCGTCGACCACCAGGACGGCGTACGCCCGCTGCTCGACACCGTACCGCGCGTCCGTCCGGCCGGCCGCGGAGCTCAGGGCGGGGACGCCGCCCGCGTCCACGTCGCGGGCGACGGCGAGCAGCGTCGGGCGGCCGGCCGCCC
>JAQGHJ010000811.1 GCA_028288905.1 Phycisphaerales bacterium
CGCTCCGCCATTCGTCCCTCCGCGGTTCGTTCCCTCTCGCCGGGGAGATTGTGGCTCACGGTCCGGGCCCGCGACGCCCGCCCCCGGCCCCGCCGCCGCGCCCAGGATGACGAACGCCCCCGGGCCGAGCGGCCGCGAGGGCGTCGACGGCGGGAAGGGCGTCGACCAGGCGGAATTGGGATTGCCCGTTCGCCGCGGACCTGCGCACCCTGGGGCCTCGCGGGCCGCGACCGGCCCGCCGTCACTCGCCCCCCCGGAGCCCGACCCCCGCAACGTCGCCCACGACAAGACCGTCCAGCACGACAAGAAGGCCCACGGCCAGCCCGTCGCCCCGGCCGACGCCGCCGCCACCCCGCAGCCGGGCAAGAAGCCGCCCCTGGCCCACCACGCCCACGACGAGAAGGCGAAGGCCGCCGCCGACGCCGCCGCCGGCAACGACAAGGCCGCGTCGGCCGCCGCCGCCGAGTGACGGCCCCGGCGTGGCGGGTGCTGTGCGATCGGTACCCCCGGGCCGCGGCGGGGGCGAGCCGGCCGGCGTGGGCGCGGGAGGGGGCATGGGCGCAGCGGGGCGAGGTCTTTCGCCGCCCTCAGGATGACGAACGCCCGCCGGACTCCCCGCCCGCCTTGCGTGGGCCGAGGTCGTCCGTAGAGTGTCGGCGGGGCGGGGGTCATCCCCCGCCGCGAGTGCCCCCCCACTCGCGGCACCCTCCGCCCTTGAAACACCGACGCCCCGGCCAGTGCGGCCGGGGCGTTCTCGTGCCCGAAGGCCGCGTCATGGTACCCGGGACGCCGGAGGTCGCCCGCCTTGTGCCCGGCGTGCCGCGTCGCGTACACCGCCCGGGACCATGCGCAACGGCTGCCCGACCTGCCGCGACCCCTTCTCCTGCCGCACGTCCAGGATTCGGGTAGCGGACTGGCCGGCGCTGGCGCTTCTGCTCCGTCCGTTCGGCTGCCGCCAATGCCACCTGCGGTTCTACCGCCCTCTGTGGTGGGGCCGGTCAAGCCGGTGAGACCGCCCCGGAGCCTCCGGCCGAGCACCGTGCGGGAGCGGGTCGGGCTGCCGCGGCGGGCGGACGCCGAGGCCGACGTGCCGCGGGCGGTCGAGGGACCCGGGAGCGGCGGCGGCGGACGAGCCGGTCGGTCGGTTGAGGTGCAGGGGACGTTCCGGCCCGTCACCTCGCCGCGTCCGCCGGGGTCCCGCGGTCGCTCCAGCCGGACCCCGGGACGTCGTGCGTCCACACGTGCCCGGTGTGAGTGTCCGTCCGCACGACCTCCGCGTACGACCCCTGCGGCGCGACGACGACCTGGTAACGGCCGGTCCCGCGGGCCGCCGCCGGGGTCGGAGGCTGGGTGGCGGCCGGCGAGCGGAGGAGCGACGCGGCGGCGAGGGCGAGGGCACCGAAGGCGACGACGGTCGAGGTGTCGGGTTTTATGCCCGGGGAGGGTACCCCCTCACGCCGCCCGCCCGCACTCCGGGCACGCCCCGCTGGCGTTCCCGGTCAGGTCGTCCCCCGCCGGTCATGCCCCGCCGCCCTCGACGGCCGCTCACCCGCGCCGCCCGCTCGGCCGCCCGTTCGACCCAGCCCCGGCCAAGACGCCCGCGCGGCCAGGCCCAGGTGCTTTCGGACCTCGTCCGTGTACGGCTCGGCCGGGACGCTGAACTCCTTCGCCGGCTCCCGCCCCAGGTACACGGCCTTTCGCATCTCCGTCGCGGCCACCGCCTTGATGCGCCGAGGCTCCAGAATAGCTCCTCCGAGGATTGGAAGAGTGCGTCACGCGGCGGCCTTCTTCAGCCGCTCGTACTTCGCGCCCTCGATCTTGAAACGCCCGCGGTCCTGCTGATTGATCCACCCCAGCGTCAGGCCGGTCGGCTCACCGATCGCCCGGCACCGGTGGTTCCGGGTTACCTGCTCGTGCAGGGGCGACCACGTCCGCCCGACCGGGTTTCCCTCGGGCGAGCACGCCGGCAGGTAGTGCAACACCACCCGGTGCCGCCGGATCCAGCGAACGGGATCCTGCCGGGATGCTTCAATCATCCCTCCTCTTACGGGTTAGGTACGCAACGGCGACGGAGGTGACCAGGGCTCCGACCGCAACCCGCGCCACCAGGCTCTTGCGGTTGTGCTCCCATTCCGCCTTCCACCCGAGCTCGTCGATGAGGTTCGGGACGTGGCCGTGGGCGAGGTCGTCCAGTACCCCTTCCACCGCGTTCACGCGGTCGGCCAGCATCAGGGGCAGCCAGTGGCCGTAACTGGACTCGCTGTACTTGAACGCCAGCCGGCGGATCATGCCGCTCAGGGCGACGGGCGGGGTCGAGGTCCCGAAGGCGGCCGTCAGGTTCGGCCGCTCGTTGGAATGCAGGACTTCGACACCGGTCGGCTGCTGCGGCGGTCGCTCCCAGGTGTAGCCGGCGTGTTCGCCGTTGTTCCTCTTTTTCATCGGGTAGGTCGGGTCGTTCTCCGGGTCGGCGTCCACGCCCCAGCCCTTCACCCGCGACGGATCGATTCGCGGCTGTTCCATGTCGGTTCCTTTCTAGTTCCGGGCGGACGGGGGTAGAAGCACGGGCTTGATGCAGCCGTCCAGCTTGGCCGAGAAGAGCCGGTACGCCTCGGACACGTGCTCCAGCGGGATGCGGTGCGTGATTAGGGCTTTCGGGTCGAGGTGGCCCTTCCGCACGTGCTCGACGAGCCGCGGCAGCAGCCGCTTCACCGACGCCTGGTTCGCGCGGAGGGTCAGTCCCTTGTTGACGACGTTGCCGATCGGGACGAGCGTGTCGATCGGCCCGTAGACGCCGACGATGGAGACGATCCCGCCCTTCTTCACCGAATTGATCGCCCAGTGGAGCGCGGTGGCCGAGCCGCCCTGCATCAGGAGCTTTCGGCCGAGGAGGGTCTGCATCGCGCTGCCGGCGGCCTCGGCCCCGACCGCGTCGATGACGACGTCGGCACCGAGGGAGTCGGTCGTGTGCTTCAGGAAGACGACCGGGTCCCCCAACGACCTGAAGTCGTACGCCTCGCACGGGGCGTACTTGCGGGCGAACTCCAGGCGGTATTCGACCCAGTCGATGACGATGACCCGTCCCGCGCCGAACAGCCAGGCGCACCGGGCCGCCATGATGCCCACGGGACCCGCCCCGAACACCACCACCGTGTCGCCCTTCTGGATGCCGCCCATCTCGGCGGCCTGATAGCCGGTCGGCACCACGTCGGTGAGCAGCACGGCGTCGTCGGGATCCATGCCTTCGGGAATGACCATCGGGCCCACGTCCGCGTACGGGACGCGAACGTACTCGGCCTGGCCCCCGTTGTAGCCGCCCGCGGTATGGGAGTAGCCGAAGATCCCCCCGACGGCCGTGGCCTGCGAGTTGGACTCGTGGCAGTTCCCGTACAGCTCCTGCTGGCAGAAGACGCACTTCCCGCAGGCGATGTTGAACGGCACGAGGACGTGGTCGCCCGCCTTCAGCTTCCGCACCTCCGGTCCGACCTGCTCGACGACGCCGGTGAACTCGTGGCCGAAGGTCATGCCCACCCGCGTGTCGGGCACCGAGCCGTTGTACAGGTGGAGGTCCGAACCACAGATGCACGACCGCGTGACCCGGACAATGGCGTCTTCGGGGTGCAGAATCTCCGGCATCGGCTTCTCGTCGATGCGCACCCTGAGAGGCCCGCGATAGTTCATGGCGAGCATGGAGGGGGTTCCTTTCCGTTCGCGCCGCGGCACCCGCCTGCCGCCGCGGCTTGCCAGCGACGCGCCTGTGCCTGGCGTGCGGCTCGAAGGGGTGCAAGCGGTATGCCACTGAGGCCGCTAGGCGGCACCAGGCCCTGTCTGAGAACGGGCAGCTTCAGGTACCGGCGGACCGTGGCCACGAGGGCCGTGCCGAAGAAGTTGGCGGCCAGCCTGTCGTACCGGGTGCCGACCCGGCGGCACCCCTTCAGCCACCCGACGCGATGCTCGCCTACCGCCCGACCCCGGTACCCCGGCGCCGTCGGGCCGCGCCCGCCCGAGGTGCCGCGCCCGCTCGTTTGCCTCGTGCGGGACCACCGGCCGCACCCGCCGGGCCCGCAGCCACTCCCGGATGTGCCGGGCGTTGTACCCCTTGTCGCACATGACGACCCTCGCCGGCTTCCCACAGCGGCGGCGGGCCCCGACGCGCGTCGCCGCCGCCCGCTCGACGACGACCGGCTCGAACA
>JAQGHJ010000825.1 GCA_028288905.1 Phycisphaerales bacterium
TCTTCGTGTACGCCAGGAGCGCCTTGGCGCGTCCGGCGTCGGCCGCCGCGACCCGGACCTGGGCCGCGGCGACGGCGCGGTTCGCATCGGCGGCGACGAGGTCGGCCTCGGCCGACGCGATCTTCGCCCGCCCCACGTCGGCGCCGGCTCCCGCCCCCTCGGCCTTGGCGCGCATCTCGTCCATCTGTTGGCCGGTGGCGGCCTTGCCGGCGAACAGCGCCTCCTGACGCTTCAGCGTCGCCTGCGCCAAGGTGCGGTCGGCCTCGAGGCCGGCGAGCTGCCGCCGCGTCACCTCCACCGCGGCCTTGACCTGCTGGACCGCGGCCTCGGCGGCCTTGACCCCCGCCTCCTTGGCCGCGAGCATCGCCTCCACGCTCGCCAGGTGCTGTTGGAGTTCGGGCGCGTCGATCACCGCGAGCACGTCCCCTTTCCTCACGTGGTCGCCGATGTCCGCCATGACGTCCGAGACGTACCCGGACTCTTTGGCGTAAAGGTCCGTCGCGAAGAAGGCCGCCACGGTCGCCGGGGCCACCACGGTGGCGGCGGGCACGGGCCGTGTCGCCGCCGCCGGCGGCGGCTGTTGGGCGGACGAGGATGACGTCACGGCGGCGGCCGCTGCGGCCGCGAGCCAGTTCCTCAGGGGTGGTCGACGGTGCCTCATCAGAACCTTCCTGGCAGGGCCAAAGGCCGTCCGGGGCCGGGGTCGTTCCGCCCGTCGTCGGGCGGAGTATCCCCCGACGGCATTGCTCGCGAACGGCGGTCCGCCGGGTGCAACGATGCGGACGTTCGGGCCGAGTCGCGCTGGAGGATCGCGAAGATCGCCGGCAGGATGACGAGCGTGGCCAGGGTGGCCCCGACCAGGCCGCCGATCACGGCCCGCCCCAACGGGGCCGTCTGGGAACCACCCTCGCCGAGGCCGATCGCCATCGGGACCATGCCGGCGATCATCGCGAGGCTCGTCATCAGGATCGGCCGCAGACGGCCCGACGCCCCCTCGGCCGCCGCGTCCCGCACACTCGCTCCCTCCACCCGGCTCCGCTCGGCGAACGTGACGAGCAGGATGGCGTTGGCGACGGCCACGCCGACGGCCATGATCGCACCCATGAACGACTGGACGTTGAGAGTCGTGCGCGTCACCCGTAGGGCGATGACGACGCCGGCCACGACGGCGGGGATCGTTAGCACCACGGCCAGCGACAGGCGGAACGATTGGAAGTTCGCCGCCAGCAGCAGGAAGATGACCGCCACGGCGACCAGCAGGCCCAGTCGCAGCCCGCCGAACATTTCCTGCATCGGCACCACCTGTCCTCGGACGGCCACGTTGACCCCCTGGGGCGGGGCGCCGACCCGCTGCAACGCGTCGGTCACGCGGTCCGCCGTGCGGCCCAGGTCCTCGCCGAAGACGTTCGCCCCGAGTGTCAGCGTCCGCTGCATGTTGTAGCGGTCGTACTCGCCGAGCACGGTGCCCTCGGTCACCTCGGCCACGTTGCGGAGTTGAACTTGGCCGTCCTGGCCGCCCTGCCCGCGGCCGACCGGGATGTTCTTCACCTCTTCCAGGGAGTTCATCCGCTGCTGCGGGACCTCGACCTGAACCTGATACCCGACCCCGCTCTTGGGGTCGGCGAAGAAGTTCGGGGTGGTGAACCGGCTGGACGACGTCGCCCCCGTGAGCGAGCGGCCGATCTGCTCGGCCGTCACGCCCATCATGCCGGCGACCGGGCGGTCGATGTCGACCTTCACCGCCGGGTAATCGAGTTCCTGCACGAAATCCAAGTCGCGGAGGGAGGAGACGTTTCCCAATTCACCCCGGACCTTGTCGGCGAAGGCGCGGTTGTTCGCGAGGTTAGGGCCGCTCACGGCCACCTCTATCGGGGTCGCCGCGCCGAAGCTCATCACCCGGCTCACGATGTCGCTCGGCGTGAAGCTGAGCCGGACGCCCGGGAACTCGGCCGGGAGCGACTTGCGGAGCCGCTCTTGGAGGGCGGCGATCTCGACCTTGGCCGACGGCTTGAGCTGCACCTGGACGACGGCCTCCTCCGGGCCGCTGGTCCAGAGGTACACCGTGTTGATCGGGTACGCGGCGTTCTGGACGCCGACGTACCCGAGCGAGATCTCGACGTGCTCCGGCCCGACCTCGCGCCCGATAGCTTCGAGCGTCTTGGTCGCGAGCTTCTCCGTCGCCTCGATGCGGGTGCCCGCCTTGGCGCGGAGCCGCAGCTCGAATTGCCCGGCATCGACCACCGGGAAGATCTCCCGGCCGAGGCTCTGACCGACCACGGCGACGACGAGGCCCGCGACGATCAGATACGTCGGGACCAGGACCCATCGCCAACCCACCATCCGGGTCGAGAAGCGGTGGTAGCGGTCCTTGTACCGGTCGAACCGCGTGTGCCCCGGCACGTGCCGGCCGTGCTTCGTCCGTAGCATCCAGATCGAGAGCACGGGCACCAAGGTGCTGGAGAGCAGGTAGGACGCGACCATCGAGAAACCGACGGCCAGGGCGAGCGGCACGAACAGGTTCCGAGCCGCCCCCTGCATGAAGAAGGCCGGGATGAAGACGGCCAGGACGCACAACATCGCCAGGAGCCGGGGGACCGTCGTCTCCGCGGTCGCGTCGTGGGCCGCGTCGTCCAAGGCTTGGCCCCGGGCGCGGTGGGCGTGGACGTTCTCGATCGTCACGGTCGCCTCGTCGACGAGGATGCCGACGGCAAGCGCCAGCCCGCCGAGCGTCATGAGGTTGACCGTCTGCCCCGTCGCCCACAACGCCGCCGCGGCCGCCGCGACCGATAGCGGGATGTTCAGGACGACGACGACCGCGCTCCGCCAATCCCGCAGGAATAGCAGGACCATGAGCCCCGTGAGGACTGCGCCAAGCGCGCCCTCCTGGCTCAGGCCCCGGATGGCCCGCGTGACGTACGGGCTCTGGTCGAACTGGTAACTGACCTGCACGCCCGGCGGGAGGACGGACTGGAACTTCGGGAGATTCTCCTTCACCAGGCCTACCACCGTCAGCGTCGACGCATCCGCGCGCTTGGTGACCGGGATGTAGACGGTCCTCCGGCCGTTGACGATCGCGTACCCGGCCTGGATGTCGGCCGAGTCCTCGACCGTCCCGACGTCGGCGACGGAGATCGTCCGTGCGCCGTCGGAGCGGATGGCGATCTCCCCCAGCCGCTTCACGTCGCTGACGGTGGTGTTGACCGGCACCATCGGCATCTGGTCGCCGATGCGGACGTTCCCGGACGGGCTGATCGTGTTGCCTTTGGCGATCGCCCCGACGATCTCATCCGGGCTCATATTGAGCGAGCGGAGGCGGTCCGGGTCGGCCCGGACGACGATCGCCCGCGGGCTGCCGCCGAACGGCGGCGGGGCCGACACTCCCGGCAGGGTGGCGAACAGCGGCCGGACCTTGAACAGTGCCGCGTCCTGCAAGTCCTTGAGGCTGAGCTTCGGGTCGTCGCTGGAAAACACCAGATTCCCGACCGGCACGCTCCCGGCATCGAACCGGGTGACGAACGGCGGGACAGTCCCCGGTGGCATGAACGCCCGGGCGCGGTTGACGTACGACACCGTCTCGGCCATCGCCCGCGACATGTCGGTGCCGGGGTGGAACTGGAGCTTGATGAGCGCCGCGCCCTGAATGGACTTGGACTCGACGTGCTCGATGCCGTTCACATACAGGAAGTGGTACTCGTAGTAGTTGACGAGGAACCCCTCCATCTGGGCAGGGTCCATTCCGCCGTACGGCTGGGCGACGTAGATGGTGGGGACGCCGAGGTCGGGGAAGACGTCCCTGGGCATCCGGGCGACCGCCATGGCGCCGGCGAGGACTGCCGCTACGACCAGCACCAAGACGGTGACCGGCCGCCGGAGGGCGAACGAGACGAGGTTCATGCTCGGGTGAATCCAGTGGGTCGGCCGCGACCGAGGACGGCCATCCGTCGCCCCTCGCGGCAGCCGCCCGGGGCGACCGGAAATATACAATCGATTCACCTCGGCCGAAACCAGGGCGTTCGCGCCGCCGGGCCGCGGGCGGCAGACGCCCGTAAGCGTCTCCCGCCGCCGGGACCGAATCTGTTTCAGCAGCCCGGGGCGGCGGAGGGGGGATCCGCGAGGCCCGAACCCGAGCCCTCGTCGGGGCCTCGGGTTCGGGCCTCGCGAGCGGTTGAGGTCGGACGGGGAAAAGGGTTAGCGCCGTGCTGCCGGCTACGAGGCGCTGGTAAGCGGAGGTTGTCCCGCAACTTCGACGGCGGTCGCGGAGCACGAGCCGCTCTATTCAGCCGCGGCCCCGGCCAGGACGGGAGCCGAGGGGGATAACGGACGCGACGGGCCCGCCCGGTGGTCCCGATCGCGATCGGGGCGTGTAACGCGGCCGGACTGGAACAGGTCCCACTGTTCGGCCAGCAGCTCGGCCATCTCTGCCCGGAACCGCTCGGGCCGAAACCGGTGGGCGCGGGCCCGGATCGCCGCCGGCTCGAACCGCGCCTCGTCCGCCTCGAAGCGGTCGACGGCGTCCGCCACCGCGGCCGGGTCTTGGGCGTCGAACAGTAGTCCGGTCTCGCCCTCGACGACCGACTCCCGGGCCCCGCCCCGGCCGTACGCGATCACCGGGGTGCCGCACGCCATCGCCTCGACCGGGGCGATGCCGAAGTCTTCCTCGGCCGCGAACACGAACGCCCGGGCCCGCCGCATGTGGTCCCGGACGGCCTCGAACGACTGGTACCCGAGGAACCGGACGTTCGTCGCCCCGGCCGCCGCCGCCCTCGCCTCCAGCTTGGCCCGCTCGGTCCCGTCGCCGATCACGACCAGCTGGCGCCCCGGCGTGGCGGCGAACGCGTCGACGATCACGTCGACCCGCTTGTAGGGAACGAGCCGAGAGAACGCGAGGTAGAAGTCGTCCCGCTCGGCCGTCGGCAGCGGCGGGGCGTCGCCGGCGAACGCCGCGACGTCGACCGGCGGGTAAATGACGTGGGCCGGACGGCGGTACGTCCGCCACACCCGCCGGGCGATGTACTCGGAGTTCGCCACGAACACGTCCACCCGGTTCGCCGCGCATTGGTCCCACACCCGCAGGTAGTGCAGGGCGGCCCGGAGCACGAGGCTGACCGGCCCGCGGCCGAACCGGGTCTCCCGCAGGTACTGGTGCTGCAGGTCCCACGCGTACCGGGCCGGCGTGTGCACGTAGCTGACGTGCAGCTGGTCCGGGCTCGTGACCACGCCCTTGGCGACCGCGTGGTTCGACGACACGACCGCGTCGTACCCGGTCACGTCGAACTGCTCGACGGCCAGCGGCATGAACGGCAGGAAGTGCCGGAACTTCGACCGGGCGAACGGCAGCCGCTGGAGGACGGACGTGTTCACGGCCCGCCCGCCGAGGAACCGCCGGTCCTCGTCGGACAGGAAGTCGCACAGCGCGAACACGTCCGCGTGCGGCAGGATGCCCAGCAATTGCTCGACCACCCGCTCGGACCCGGCGTAGCTCGCGAACCACTCGTGGACGATGGCGACGGACTTCATTGGATTCTCGGCAAACGATTTGCAAGACTCCGGATTCCCGGTCGACGGGGTTCCGGGTGGCACGGACATGTACGCATGTCCGTGTTCCGCTCCGCCCGGGACACGGACATGCGTACATGTCCGTGCCACCCAAGGCCCGACGGCGCGCCCCGCCCCGGCGCCGGAAGCTCACTCGTCCTCGGCCACGGCCGCGGCGAGCACCCGCCACGTCTCGGCCGCGATGTCGTCCCACCGGTACCCCGCCGCCCGCGTCCGCCCCGCCGCGACCAGGCGGGCCCGCAGCGCGGCGTCGTCGACCACCCGCTCGATCCCGGCTGCAATCGATTCGACGTCGGCCGGGTCGACCTCGACGGCCGCCCCGCCGGCCGACTCGTCCCCGCCGGTCACCTCGGGGACGGCCGTCGCGTTCGACGCGACGACCGCCGTCCCGCACGCCATCGCCTCCAGCACCGGCAGCCCGAACCCCTCGTACAGGCTCGGGTAGACGGCCGCGACCGCCCCGGCGTACAGGGCCGGCAGGTCGGCGTCGGCCACGTACCCGAGCCACCGGACGCCGGGTTGGTCGGCCCGGGCGGCGTCGACCTTGTCGTAGATCGCCGCCGTGCCGCCGGCGATTGCCAGCTCGACGCCCGAGTGCCGGCGGCGGACCGCGTCCCACGCTTCCAGCAGCCGGCCGAGGTTCTTCCGCGGCTCGACCGACCCGACCGCCAGCAGGTACGGCCGGCCGAGCCCGAGCCGGTCCCGGACGGCCGCGACCGCGTCCGGCTGGGGCGGGGCGAACCGGGCGTCCACGCCGTTCGGGATCACGACGATGCGGTCCGGGTCGACGCCGCAGTTCGCTACGATCCGCGCCTTCGAGAACGCCGACACGGTGATGACCCGCCGCACCCGCCGGACGAGCCGGGGCATGAGCCACCGGCCCCACGCCCCGTACGCCCGGGAGAAGCATTCGGGGCGGTCGAACAAGGACGCGTCGTGGACCGTGACGACCTGCCGCCGGACCGCCAGCGGGCCGGAGTTGGCCGGGGAAAACAGCAGCCGCCCGCCGACGCGGGCCGGCAGGGCGGCCTGCTCCCACAGGTGGCCCTTCATCCCGCCCCCGAACCGCCGGGCCGGGGCGGCCGTCCCGACCCCGGCCGGCAGCCGGGCCAGCACCTCGTGCGCGTACCGCTGGACGCCGGTCACTCGGTTGAGGGTGAACCGGGTGTTGACCACGACCGCCGCGGCGGCCGTGCGGCCGACGGCGCCGCCGCCGCCGGACGGCGGCGCGGCGGACCCGGTCAAGTGGGCGGCGGGGACGATCGTGCTGAGGGACACGGGTGCCTTTCCGTTGAATCAATCCGCTGAGCCAAGACCGATCGCGAAACACCCGTCGCCGAGCCGGCCTCGACGTGACACAGGCGTCCACCCCTGCGCGGACGCCCGGACGCCGAGGCCACGGGCACCCGGTCCGTCCGATTTCGTGACCGCCGCGCACGGGCTGGAAGCCGGTGTCTCTGACGACCCGCCCGGCCGCTTGACTGGCCTCTACTCACACGTCGGCCAGCGCAGCTCTGGACGGTGGGACCGAGTCGTCCGCCTCGTCCGGGCCGGCGTCACCGTCGATCTCCGCCCACCAGACCCGCCCCCGCCCGGCCGTGGCAGCCGTGACGGCGGCGGGCGCCGCCAGCACCGACGTGGCACTGGCCAGCGCCGCCCACAGGGCCGGGGTCGACAGGTCGGGCGACGACACCGCCTTGGCGGCCAGGGTGACGACGACGGCAGCTGCCAGCGACCGGTGGGCCGCCCCGCCGCCGCCTCCCGCCCTCGCCCCCACCCCGCCGCCG
>JAQGHJ010000846.1 GCA_028288905.1 Phycisphaerales bacterium
CGACCCCGGGCTGGCGGCCGGCGGGGCCGACGGCGCGCGAATCGCGGCCGCCCGTGCGGCCGCTATGGCTGGGGGCGGCACGGACCGTGACCCGGCAGGCGTAGACCCGGCGGGCGAAGACCCAGCCGCCCGCGACCGGTTCCTCGGGCAGGCGCGGCAGTGGCTGGAGGCCGAGCTGGCCCAGCGGCTGATCCGCACCGACCGGAACGACCCCGACGCCTGTGCCCCGCTGCTCGCGGAGCTGCGGGCGTGGCAGATGGACCCCGAACTGGCCAACCTTCGGGAGCCGGCCGAACTACATCTCCCGGTCACCGACAACCGCGGTCGGTGCGCCGCATTTTGGGATTCGGTACGGGCTGCCGTCGAGCGGTTCGCTCCCCCGGAGCCGGCGTCAAGCGAGAGCGACGGCCCGGCCCGACCGTGACGGTGTCAACGGGCGCATCGGGCAGGTGCCGGGCACGCCGCGGGATCGGGCCGATCCTCCCCTTCTTTACTCCGTGCCTCGGCCACGCGATATACGGGCCTGCGCCGGGCCATCGCGGCCGCGGCAGGGGCGGCAGCCCATTGAGGGCGCGCCGCCCACGAACCCAGCAGCCGCCCCCGCCGCCAGGTGCCCCGCATGGACGCCGTCGCCCTCCCGCCCGCTTTCCCGGCTCGATCCGGCCGCGCCGGGGCCGCCTGGTTGTTCGCCGCGACGGTGTTCGCCGGGGCGTTCCTCCTGTTCCAGGTCCAGCCGCTGATCGGCAAGTACGTGCTGCCGTGGTTCGGCGGCGGACCAGCCGTCTGGACGACGTGCATGCTGTTCTTCCAGGTGCTGCTGCTGGGGGGGTACGCGTACGCCCACCTGTTGGCGTCGCGGTTCCGGCCGCGGGCACAGGTCGGCATTCACCTCGTTGTGCTGGTCGCCGCCCTGTGTCTCCTGCCCATCACGCCGTCCGACCGGTGGAAGCCGACCGGGCCGCAGCACCCGACCGGCCAGATCCTGCTCCTGCTCGCCGCCGGTGTCGGGCTGCCGTACTTCGCCCTGTCGGCCACCGGGCCGCTGATGCAGGCGTGGTTCGGCCGGGTGTGCCGCGGCACGTCCCCGTACCGGCTGTACGCCCTGTCGAACGTCGGGTCGCTGCTCGCCCTCTTGTCGTACCCGTTCGTCTTCGAGCCAAACCTGACCCGCCGGACGCAGGCGTTGATGTGGTCCGTCGGGCTGGGCGGGTTCGCCCTGCTGTGCGCCGGGTGTGGGCGGCTCGTGTGGTGGGCGCGGGCGAGCGACGCCGGGGCCGACGGGGCACCAATGAGAGCCTTCCCGGTAGTGGTGAATGATGTAGCCGCAGTTTCGACAACAGACGTTTCCGCGGACCTAAACTATGCCGCGCCCGGCGCGCTGGCCGCGAAGGCCTTCCCCGCGACCGAAAGTCGACTCGCACAGGCGGCCCGGGTGGGGCTGTGGGTGCTGCTGCCGGCGTGCGCCTCCACCCTGCTGCTGGCGGTGACGAACAAGCTGTGCCAGGACGTGGCCGTCGTCCCGTTCCTCTGGATCCTGCCGCTGGCCGTGTACCTGCTCAGCTTCGTGCTCACGTTCGAGGACCCGCGGTGGTACTTCCGCCCCGTCTGGGTGCCGGCGACGGCCGTCGCGCTGTGGGCCCTGTGCCACGCCCTGCGGTGGGGAATCTCCGAGGTCGAGGTTCGGGACCAGGTGCTCACCTACGCCGCTGCTTTGTTCGTCTGCTGCATGGGGTGCCACGGGGAACTGGTCCGGCTCCGCCCGCCGGCCGAGCGGCTGACGGGTTTTTACCTGGCTGTGTCGGCCGGCGGGGCCTTGGGCGGGCTGTTCGTCTCCGTCGCCGCCCCGGCGCTGTTCCCCGACTTCTTCGAGCTTCAGGTGGGGCTGTTCGCCTGCGGGGTCCTCGTCGCGGCCGCCCTCCTGCTGGACCCGAGGTCTTCGGTCCGCGGCCGGCCGGGCACCGCCGGCGGCGGCGTGCGGCCGCGGCGGCCGTTCGAGCTCGCGCGGGACGTCGTCACACCCCTCGTCCTGGTCATCGCCGTCGCGGCGCTGGGCCGGACGCTGTACCGCAACGTCCGGACGACCCTGTCCGGCACCCCGTCCACCCGCAACTTCTACGGCGTCCTCCGCGTGTACGAGGAGGACCTGCCGGATGGGACGCTCCGCAGGCTCCAGCACGGGGCGATCCTGCACGGTGCCCAATTCGTCGACGGCGACCGGTCGGCCGAGCCGATCACGTACTACGCGGCGACGAGCGGCGTCGGCCGGGCCGCCGCCGCGATACACGAGCGGCCGGCGCCGGCGCACATCGGCGTCGTCGGCCTCGGCGTCGGGACGATGGCCGCCCACGGCCGGGCGGGTGACACGGTCCGCTTCTACGAGATCGACCCGGCCGTCCGTGACGTCGCCACGTCGCGGTTCTCGTACCTGAGCGGCAGCAAGGCGGCCGTGACGGTCGTGCTCGGTGACGCCCGGCTGTCGCTCGAACGGGAGCCGTCGCAGGGGTTCGACCTGCTCGCCCTCGACGCGTTCAGCTCGGACGCGATCCCGGTCCACCTGCTCACCCGCGAGGCGTTCGAGGTGTACGGTCGACACCTGCGGCCGAACGGCATCCTGGCCGTCCACGTGTCGAACCGGCACCTGGACCTAGCCCCGGTCGTGTACCGGTTGGCCGGTCTGCTCGGTTATTCCGCCAAGTGGGTGTCGGATGACGACGACGGCGGGGACATCGCCCGCGACGTGTCGGACTGGATCCTCCTGTCCCGCGACGCGAACGCGTTGGACGTGCCGGGAATTCGTGCCGCCGAACGCCCGCCGCCGGCCGAACGGCCCGACCTCCGGCCTTGGACCGACGACGACGCGAACCTGTACAAGGTCCTGAAGTTGGGCCGCTAGTGATACCGGCGGCCGACGGTGCGGCCGGCGGCGCGACGAGCACAAGCCTCAACTGGGGCCTACCCGTTCATGCCCCTCCTCCCCCTGCCGCCGCCGCCCTGGTACTTCCCGCCGGCGTCGGGGCGGTACGAAGTGGCCCCGGGCCTGAGCGCGTTCGGGCGGGACATGGGCAACGGACCGGCGGACGCATGCGTGTTTCAGCTCGACGCCAAGTTCCCGGCCTACCGCGCCGCCAAACTCGCGGCCCGGCGAGAACACTTCGACCGACACGTCGTCCCTGGCAACCTGGATGGTCAGGCCGCCGCCCGGATCGCTCGCTTCCTCGTCAACCGGCTCGCCGCGGAACACCCGGCAGCGTTCGCCGTCACGGCAGCCGCTGACGGATCGACGACCTTAGCGAACGCGTTGACGGGCGAGGCCATCACCCTCGATCCAGCGGGCCGCCTCGCCCGCGTGAGCGGTCAGGCTCCGAACGAACCGCCCTACGTTGACGCGGTCGACGCTATAGCATCGCAAGTGCAGAAAGGCCTCACTACCGCGCGGGACGGGCTGCTGTCGTGGCTCCGGTCACTCCGGTGACCGAACAACGGCCTGGTCGCTCGGGTCAGCCCGTTTCCCGTGAGTCAACGCGCTCGGCCACCCGCCCCGCCGCATTCGTCGTTCTCGGCCCCGCCGCCGGCCGCTATGGTGCGGCCGGCATGGCGACCGCACCACGAGACCGCACCGCCGACGGGTCGGACCGCCGCAGGGACGGGTTCGTCCGCGTCCGCGGGGCCCGCGAGCACAACCTCAAGAACGTCGACGTCGATCTCCCCCGGGACGCCCTCGTCGTCTTCACCGGCGTGTCCGGGTCCGGCAAGTCGTCGCTGGCGTTCGGCACGCTCTACGCCGAGGCGCAGCGGCGGTACCTGGAGTCGGTCAACCCGTACGCGAGGCGGCTGTTCCACCAGCTGGAGCCGCCGCAGGTCGACGCGATCGACGGGCTGCCGCCGGCCGTCGCCCTCCAACAGCAGCGCGGGGCACCGACCACCCGGTCGTCCGTCGGCAGCGTTACCACGCTGTCGAACCTGCTCCGCATGCTCTACTCCCGGGCCGGTGACTACCCGCCGGGCCAGCCCCTGCTCTACGCCGAGTCGTTCTCGCCTAACACGCCGGAGGGCGCGTGCCCGGCGTGCCACGGGCTCGGGCGGGTGTACGAGGCGACCGAGCGGTCCATGGTCCCCGACGACTCGAAGACGATCCGCGAGCGGGCGATCGCCGCTTGGCCGCCCGCGTGGCACGGCCAGAACCTGCGGGACATCATCACGACGCTCGGGCACGACGTGGACAGGCCGTGGCGGGACCTCCCGAAGAAGGACCGGGACTGGCTCCTGTTCACGGACGAGCAGCCGACCGTTCCCGTCTACCCCGGGTGGGACCGCGACGAGGTCCGGCGGGCGGTGAAGAGGAAGGAGCCGCCGAGCTACATGGGCACGTTCACCGGTGCCCGGAAGTACGTGCTGGAGACGTTCGCCAAGACCGAGAGCGCTTCGATGAAGAAGCGGGTCGCCCAATACATGGTCAGTAAGGATTGCCCGGCGTGCGGCGGCAAGCGGCTGCGGCCGGAGGCGCTGTCGGTGCGGTTCGCGGGGCTCGACATCACCGACCTGTCCCGCTTGCCGCTCAAGGGGGTGGCGGCGCTGCTCCGCCCGTACGCCGACGGTACGGCCGGCGGCCGCCAGCGGCAGGAGCTTGACCACCCGGAGAAGGCCGTCGTCACCCGCCGCATCGCCGAGGACCTGGCGACGCGGGTCAAGGTCCTGCTCGACCTGGGCCTCGGCTACCTCGCGCTCGACCGGGGCACGCCAACGCTGTCCCCCGGCGAGCTCCAGCGGCTGCGGCTGGCGACGCAGGTCCGGTCCAACCTGTTCGGCGACGTCTACGTGCTCGAC
>JAQGHJ010000850.1 GCA_028288905.1 Phycisphaerales bacterium
TGTACGCCGTCGACTGGGACGACGCCGGCCGGTCCGAGCGGTTCGACGTCGTCGACGGGTACTCCGGACAGGTGCTGGACTCCCGGACGATCTCAAGCTTCCGGGACGGCGTCTACCTGCGGTGGAACGTCGCCGGGTACGTGAAGGTCGTGGTCACCCGCCTGGCCGGACCGGACGTGGTCGTCGGCGGGCTGTTCCAGGACCGGCTCAACCCGCCGCTGGCCCCCTCGGGACTGACGGCCGCCGGCGGCCCCGGCCGGGTCGACCTCGCGTGGACGGACAACGCCGACAACGAGGAGGGCTTCCGGGTCGAGCGGTCGTACGACGCGGTCCACTTCTCGGAGGTCGGGGCGACGGGGGCGGACGCGACGACGTACGCCGACGCCACGGCGGCCCCGGGCGTGATCTATTACTACCGCGTCCGGGCGTACAACTCCTGGAGCCCGTCGGGGGCGACCGGGTCGCCCGCCGCCGCCGCCGCCACCCTCCCGGACGATCCGGACGGCGGGTCGGTCCCGTCCAACACCGCCCGGGCAGCCGCCTTGCCGGCCGTCGCGGACACCGTTCCGCCGACCGTCGCCATCGCGGCCGTCACCCCGAACCCGCGGTCGGCACCCGTGGCCGCGGTCACGCTGTCGTTCAGCGAGCCGGTGACGGGCCTCGACCCGACCGACCTGTCGCTCGCCCGGGACGGCGGGCCGGACCTGCTGGCCGGCGGCGGGGCGACGCTGGCCAGCGGCGACGGCGGGGCGACCTGGGCGGTCGGCGGGCTGGGCGGGGTGACCGCGGCCGACGGCGGGTACGTCCTGACGGTCCGGGCGGCCGGGTCCGGGATCGTCGACGCGGCCGGGAACGGGCTCGCCGCCGGCGCGTCGGTCGGGTTCGTCGTCGACCGGACCGTCCCCGTGCTGGTGTCGGCCGCGTCCCGGAAGGCGCACGGGTCGGCCGGGACGTTCGACCTGCCGCTGGCCCTCGGCGGGGACCCCGCCGGGGCGACGGTCGAGCCGCGGACCGGCGGCCCGACCGCGCTGGTCCTGACGTTCCCCGAGGCGGTCGTCGTGGCCGCCCCCGGGCTGCTGGCCACGAACGCCAACGTGATCGGCGTTTCCGCCGTCGGGTCGGCCCTGACCGTCGAGTTGTCCGGGGCCGTCGACGCGTCAACCGTCACGCTCGACCTGAGCAACGTGACGGACCTCGCCGGCAACGCCCTCGCCGGCACCGCCACCGTCGCGGTCCGCACGCTGTGGGGCGACGCGAACGGGAGCGGGGCGGTGAACGTGAACGACGTGAACCTGGCCAAGAGCCGGAGCGGGCAGGCGCTGTCGGCCCTGAACTTCCTGGCCGACCTGAACGCCAGCGGGGACGTGAACGTGAACGACGCGAACATCGCGAAGAGCCGCAGCGGGCGGACCGTCGGGTGACGAACCGGAACGCCTCGTCCGGTCAACGACGAGAGCCGGAGACGCGCGTCCGTCGGCGTCACGTTCGTCAAAACGGGGGCGCTCTCGGCCGACCGCGCACAGCGAGCCGGGCCGGCCCGATCGCGGGCCGCCGAGCGGGAACGTCGGCACCGTACGCGTGTGGCCGTCGTGGTCGAGTGCGTCGTTCGTGGCGCGGGGCGCAGCGGGCCCTCGTCCCGGTCGTAACGACCTCGGCATCACGGGCCCCGAGTCGGGCCGGCCTCCGTCCGGGCGCCGGGCCCTCAAGGCTGGCGGTCGAACATCGCCCCGCTGCCGTGTGGGACCGGCGGGACCGGCGGGCGAAGTCTGGGCCGGGTCGTGCGGCGGCGGCGCAACGCACGCTTGTCCGGGTGGCGGTCCGTCGGCAGCCACCCTGGCCGCTTGCGTAAACATGCGGACTGGTCGGCCGTCGGGGATCCCCGACGGCCGGTGCGGCCCCGGGCGGGCGGACGTCGCGCCCGCCGTTGGCGGCATTGGGGCGGGCCAGCCCGAATGGCGGGGGGCCGTTACCCTGGCCCGCCCTGTGTGCCCCAGTGATAGAACCCGAACCCGGCCCGCCCCGTATGGGCCCTTGTGCGGTTGCCGTGGGCCGTTCCGCCCCACCGGCCGGGCGGTTGACTGTTCGGCGGCGCGAGCATGGAGAAGACTATGGTTTCCGTGGGTACGAATAACGAGTCGGGCGACCGCGGCGCGGCCGGACGGCATGGCGGCGCCCCGAGTTGGGCCGAGGCGCTGGAGCGACGGGTGCTGCTGGCGGCCGACCTGTCCGCGAAGCTCGGGCCGACCTTGGCGGCGGCGCACGCGAGCTACGTCGAGTTCGCGGCCGCGACGGCCGGGTCGGTGGGCCCGCGGGTGTTCAAGCTGTCCCCGGCCGCGGTGCCGAACGCCGGTACCCTCCGGATCGACGGGACGTCCGTGGAGGTGCGGGCGGTGGCCAAGGGCGCCACGGCCACCCTGCTGGGCAGGCAGTTGACGGCGGCCGGGGCGACCCTGACCGGCCAGTACGGGCGGGTGGTGACCGCCCGCGTCCCGCTCGGCGCCCTGCCGGGCGTGGCGGCGGCGGCCGACCTGAACTTCGCCCGCCCGGCGCCCGCCCCGTTCACCCGGGCCGGGCTCGTCGACGACCAGGCC
>JAQGHJ010000856.1 GCA_028288905.1 Phycisphaerales bacterium
CACCGTACCCGACATCGACATACGCACCCGACCTGCCCGTTGCGTTTCGCAACTATGGACCCATGACCGCCCGCACACAACGCTCCCGTTCCCCTTCGTTTTGACTTCGTCGCTCCCGGGCGTACGATTCGACCGCACCGGATCAGCGACCCATGATTGCGTTCATTCCCAACATCATTCCGGCGGCCTTCGCCGCCGCCCACCGACACCGCGACTGACGGGCCTTCCGTGTAAACACACCGGACCCCGAGGCGGCGGCCTCGGGGTCTTTTCGTTTCACGTCCGGGCTGCAAGGCACCCCACCGCCGCCGTCGCCCGCCCTCGCCTCGCCGCCCGAATCATTCAGACCGCCGGGGACCGCATGCCAGGCACGCTCGACGACCCGAACTCCGCCGGACTGGCCGGCCCGGCCGTTCCCGCCGCGGCGGTCCGCCCGCTGGTCGAGCTGTTGACGCTGGCCGTCCCGACCATCGCCCAGATGGCGTCGTACACGGTCGCCCAGTTCATCGACACCTACATGCTGAGCCACGTCGGCGACCTGCCGGCCACCGCGGTCGGGCAGGCGTCGCTCGTGTCGTTCACGTTCGTCAGCTTCGGCGTGGGCGTGATGATGATGGTCAACGCCCTGGTCAGCCAGTCGGTCGGCCGGGGGGATCTGGCCGCCTGCGGGCAGTTCCTGTGGCAGGGGGTGTGGGTCGGGCTCGGGCTGGGCGTGCTGGCCGTCCCGCTGGCGCTGGGCGGCGGGTCGATCTTCGCCGCCCTCGGGCACCCGCCGGAACTCGCCCGGCTGGAGGCGACGTTCTTCGCGATCACCGTCAGCTTCGCCGGGCTCAAGCTCGTCGAGGTGGCGCTGGGGCAGTTCCTGCTCGCCATCGGCCGGCCGAACGTGGTGCTCGTGGCGGCCGTGGCCGGCGTGCTGTGCATGATCGCGTTCAACTACACGTTCATCTACGGGCACTTCGGCATGCCCCGCCTCGGCGTGGCCGGGGCGGCGTGGGGGCTGAACCTGGCCGTCCTCGTCGAGGGCGGGGTGCTGGCGGGGTTCATCGCGCTCGCCGGCGTCGGCAAGCGGTTCAACGTCGCCGACTGGCGGCCCCGGTGGCAGCAGCTGAAGCTGCTGCTGGTTACCGGCATCCCCAGCGGGGCGCAGGTGGTGAGCGAGGTGGCGGCGTGGGCCCTGTTCACCGTCTGGGTGATCGGCCGGTTCCCGCCGGACGTAATGGCCGCCAACACGTACACGTTCCGGTACATGTCCGTCAGCTTCATGCCGGCGTTCGGGCTGAGCACGGCCGTCACGGCCCTCGTCGGGCGGTACGTCGGCATGGGCCGGCCGGACGTCGCCGTCCGCCGGGCGCACCTGGGGTTCGCCGTCGCCGCGGTCTACATGCTGGCGTGCGGGCTGCTGTTCCTGTTCGCCCGGCGGTGGCTGATGAACGTGTTCACCGACGACCCGGCCGTCGTCGCCGCCGGCGGCACGCTGCTGGTCTTCGCCGCCGTGTACCAGTGCTTCGACGCAATGTACATCGTGTACAACGGCGGGCTCCGCGGGGCCGGGGACACGTTCGTACCGGCCGTCGTCGTCGGCACGATGTGCTGGGCCGTCGTGATCGGCGGCGGCTACCTGATGGCCCGGTTCGCCCCCGGCCTCGGCGTGGCCGGGCCGTGGGTGGCGGCGTCGGCGTACGGGGCGTGCGTCGGGGTGTTCCTGTTCGCCCGGTTCACCCGCGGGCGGTGGCGGACGATCCGCTTGGACCGCGACGGGGCATCCGATACGTTACCGGGCTCGGAGCGGGTCGCGCCCGCGGTCGGGTGAACCCCACCCGACCGCGGGCTTGAAGCATGCTCCGAAATTGAGGTGCTTGGTCCTCGCGACGCGGGTCCCCCCACGCCGGGGCAACGCCCCGGGTCCCTCGGCGCACGAACCTTCAACATCCTCTCCCGAAAACCGGTGAGGAGCGAAGCATTGCAATGTCCACGGAACCGACGAAAAAGTCCTACAAGGACACGCTGAACCTGCCGCAGACCGCCTTCCCGATGGAGGCGAAGCTGACGCAGAACGAGCCGGCGCGGCTCAAGCGGTGGCAGGACGCGGACCTGTACGCGCAGCTGCTGGCCGCCCGGGCCGATTCGCCCAAGGGGCGGTGGGAGCTGCACGACGGCCCGCCGTTCGCCAACGGCGACATCCACATCGGCCACGTCATCAACAAGACGCTCAAGGACGTGATCCTCCGCTTCCGCACGATGCAGGGGTACCAGGCCCCGTACGTCCCCGGCTGGGACTGCCACGGCCTGCCGATCGAGCACCAGATCCAGGAGCAGGTGAAGAAGGAGGGGAAGAACTACCGCGAGCTCGGCGTCGTCGACGTCCGCCAACGGTGCTTCGCCCACGCCAGTAAATTCGCCGCCGCCCAGAGCGAGCAGTTCCAACGGCTCGGCATCCTCGGCGACTGGGCTCGCCCGTACCTAACGATGGCCCCGGCGTACGAGGCGTCGACGTTGGAGGTGTTCGCCAAGTTCGTCGAGGCCGGGCTGGTGTACAAGCAGCTCAAGCCGGTCCCGTGGAGCGTGGCGAACCAGACGGCCCTGGCCGACGCGGAGCTGGAGTACGAGGACGTCACCGACCCGTCGGTGTACGTCGAGTTCCCTGTCGTCACCGAGTCGGAATTCGCCGACCTGCACCTGCTGGTGTGGACGACGACCCCCTGGACGCTCCCGGCCAACCTCGCGGTGGCCGTTGCGCCAAAGGGCGAGTACGCGTTCGTCCGTTACGAGCGGGACGGCCACGCCCGCGTCGGCGTGATCGCGGCGAACCTCGTCGACCTCGTGTTCAAGAACCGCGAGGGCGTGGCGCGCTACGAGGTCGTCCGCACCGTCACCGGCGAAGACCTCCTCACCCTGGAGTACCGCCACCCGTTCATCGAGCGGACGGGCAAGGTGCTGCCGGCCGACTACGTGACCGTGGCCGCCACCGAAGGC
>JAQGHJ010000888.1 GCA_028288905.1 Phycisphaerales bacterium
CGCCGGCGGCCGTCGGCGGGGCCGGGGTCGTCGGGCGGGCGACGGTCAAGGTGTACAACCTCGGGCTGGACACGGCCCGGGGGCCGCTGGCGATCCAGCTGCGGTTCTCGGCGAACGGGACGGCCGACCTGCCGGACGCCGTCGCCGCCGACGTCGCCGCCACGATCAAGATCAAGCCGGGGGCGGCCAAGTCGTTCAAGGTCAAGTTCACGTACCCGGACCTGCCCGAGGGGTCGTACTTCCTCGTGGCCGAGCTGGACCCGCTGGCCGTGCTGACGGAGACGAACGAGGCGAACAACGTGGCGGCGTCTGCGACGGCGGTGCGGGTGAGCCGCGCGTACGTGGACGTCCGCACCCGCCTCGGGGCGACCGCGGCAACCGCCCAAGCCGGCGGGCCCGCGGCGGCCGCGGTCGTGGTGTACAACGACGGAAACGTGCCGGCGGCGGCGACGATGACCGTGCGGGTGTGGGCCGTCCCGGTCGGCACCCCCGCCGCCGAGGCCCCCGCGGTCGGCGCGCCGGTGTACGCGGCCCCGGTCAAGCTCGTGCTGCCGCCCGGCCGTGGGCGGACGGTCAAGCTGAAGTTCGCGTTCCCCGCCGACCTGGCCGCCGGCGCGTACGACCTGGTCGCGTCCGTCGACGCCGGTGCCGCCGTCGGCGAGCTGGACGCCGCGAACAACGCATCGTCCGGCCCGACCGCGGTCACCATCGGGTAGAGGGGAAGTGAGGAAGTGGGGAAGGTAGGCAGTGGAAGAGGCTTCACCTGCGGCCCTGCATCCCACTGCCTACTCCCCCTGTTCTGCTCTTCGGCTCTGCCCCTCGCAACTCGCGTCGCCCTCCGCGGTACAACCTGCTAGCTTTTGACGCTCGTTCGTTTCGCCCCCTTCCGGAGGAGAGCCTGATGCCCCACGACCCGACCCGATTCGCCCGCCGCGCCGCGGCCGCCCTGTTTGCCTTGGCCGTCGCCTCCGCGGCGCCGCTGGCGGCCCGCGCCGACGAGCCCAAGCCGCTCCCGCCGACGGCGGACAAGCCGGCCGTCGACGAGAAGTCGATGACGAAGAAGCCGGCCACCCGCCCGGCGTCCGCCCCGGTCAAGGAGGCGGCCGACGTCGGGGCGATCAAGCTCGGCAAGGACGAGGGCAAGAGCTTCCTGGGCCGCCACGCCGGGTTCCTCAAGGACCTGGCGGCCAAGAACGGCAAGGTCGGCGTTTTGTTCGTCGGCGACTCGATCACCGACGGGTGGCGGGGCAAGGGCAAGGCCACGTTCGCCGAGCGGTACGGCAGCCTCGACCCGCTGAACATCGGGATCGGCGGGGACCGCACCCAGCACGTGATCTGGCGGCTGGAGAACGGTGAGGTCGAGGGGATCAGCCCGAAGGTCGCCGTCCTGATGATCGGGACGAACAACCTCGGCGGGAACTCGAACGGCGAGATCGCCGCCGGCATCACGAAGGTCGTCAAGATCCTCAACGACAAGCTGCCGACGACGAAGGTGCTGCTGCTCGGCGTGTTCCCGCGGTCCGAGAAGCCGACCGACCCGGCGCGGGCCCGGATCAAGGCGATCAACGAGGAGATCGCCAAGCTGGACGACGGCGGCAAGCGGGTGAAGTACCTCGACATCGGCCCGAAGTTCCTGACCGAGGACGGGACGCTGACGAAGGAGATCATGCCCGACGGCCTGCACCCGAACGAGAAGGGGTACCAGATCTGGGCCGACGCCATCCAGCCGACGCTCGACGAACTGATGAAGTGAGCCGACGGCAGACGTGAGCCAACGGCGGCCGCCGGCCGCCCCCGCAGACGCGACCCCGGACCCGCCCTTGGCAAGGCGGGCCCGGGGTCGCGGCGTTTCCCGTGGCACGGGGTGCCGGCCCCGCTAGAATGTCCGCGTGCGAAGAGCCTCCGCCGTCAAACCCGCCCCGCCCTCCGCCCCGTCCGACCTGCTCAAGTCGATCGGGCTGCGGCGGACGCCGGTCCGGCTCGGGGTGCTGACCGTGCTGGCCGAGGCGGCCGTGCCGATGGGCGTCCAGCAGGTGCTGGACAAGCTGCCCGAGCACACGGACACGGTCACCGTCTACCGCACGCTCAACACGTTCACGGCCAAGAAGGTCGTCCACCGCGTCCGCGGGGAGGACCGGACGTGGCGGTACGCCCTCGGCGGCGGCGAGACGGCCGCCGAGCCGGCTCACGCCCACCCCCACTTCGTCTGCGAGACGTGCGGGACGGTCGAGTGCCTGGAGCGGTCGGAGATCCCGCCGGCCCTGGTCCGGTCCCTAAAGGTGGCCGACGGGTACGCCGTCCGCTACCCGGAGGTCACGCTGCACGGCGTCTGCCCGAAGTGCCATGCGTGACGCGGCACCCGCGGCGCGAGGCGGCAACCGCGAGACGTCGTGCCGGCCGCGAAGGGCGCCGCGGTTTGCGTCCACCGGCTGTCCCCGCATAATGGCTCCCCCCGCCGCCGGGATGACCCGGCTCGGCGCGTCCCCCTCCACCCGCCCGCCCGGCGTATGGCGACGATTAGCGAAATCAAAGCCACCGACGGCTCGACCGTCCTGCGGCTGGCCGGCGGGCTGACGTACGACGGCGTGACCGCCGTCGCCCGCCCGCTCGACGCGGCCGTCGCCGCCGGCGGCACCGTCGTCGTCAGCCTCGCCGACGTATCGATCGTCACCACCCCCGGCATCTCGCTGCTGCTCAGCGCCCACCAACGGCTGGCCCACGCCGGCGGCCAGCTCGTGCTGTCGGCCGTCCCCCCAAACCTCCGCGACCTGCTCCGCCGCTGCCGGCTCGACCGCGTGTTCACGTTCGCCCCGGGCGACGCGGTCCCGACCGGGTGAGCCTTCGCGTGGCACACCAGACTTGGCCGCTGAAGCGGCCACGCCGCGCCGGGGAGCAAACCGACGGTTCTCGCACCCCTCGGGGCGAGCCTTCCCTCCGGGACGACAACCCGCCGGCCGCGGTCTACGATCGGCCGCCATGTTCCCCACCCCCGCCCGCGGCCGGAGCGACTACGACGTGATCGAGCCCGTCGGCGACCGCGTCGTCATCCGGAAGGACGACAACCGCCGGCAGACCAAGAGCGGGATCGTGCTGCCGGACAGCCAGGAGATCCCCGTCATCACCGGCCGGGTCGTCGCCGTCAGCAAGGCGGTCGAGAACGACCCGGACGTCACCCTCCGCCAGTACGACAAGGTGCTGTTCGACCCCCGCGAAGCAATCCCGGTCGAGTTGGAGCACGACAACCGGCTGTACGTCGTCCACGTGACGAAGGTGTTGGCCATCTTCCGCCGATCCGAGCCGGCCAAGGCGTCCCCCGACGACGCCGGTGCCGACGCGGCGGACGGCGTTTGATGGCGGGGTCCGGAACAGCGAGCGGGCGGGATTGTGGTGCGGCCGTCTCGGCTGCACGGGCGGGCGGCACGCCCGCACCCCGGCGAACGGCTTAATCTCGCTAACGGCGGCGCGGGCCGTCCCTCCGGGACGGGTGCAGGCAGTACGCGCGCACCACAACCGGCCGGCCGCTACATCGTTCCGGACCCTGCCCCCTGGCTCCGGGCGAACCGACCGGCCTACCATCGCGTAAAGGTTGGCTGGTGGCTGACCGCCCGTCGGCGGCCCGCCGGCTCCTTGATCTCCCCACCGCGCCCTGCGAGCGCAACCCACTATGTCAAAAAAAGTCGCCCTCGTCGGCCACTGCGGCCCGGACAGCAGCTACCTCCGCCTCGCGATCAACAAGGCGATCCCCGGCGCGAAGATCGTCGCCGCCGACGACGATAACGAGCTCAAGGCCCTCTTCGACGACGGCTTCGACCTCGCCCTGTTCAACCGCCAGTTGGACTTCGGGTTCGACGACTCCAGCGGCGCGTCGGTGATCCGCAAGTTCGCCCGCGCCTACCCCGGCGCGAAGATGATGCTCGTCAGCAACTACCCCGAGGCGCTGGAGGAGGCCGTCAAAGCCGGTGCCCTGCCCGGGTTCGGGAAGCGGGAGCTCGGTAGCCCCCGCGTCGTACAGCTCCTGCGGGACGCGGTCGCCGACGCCGAGCCGGCCGAGGCCACTGCCGCCGCAAAGGGGTCGTGATCGGCCGACCGCACGGGTCGGACGGCGACCCCGGCAACCGAGTAGCCCCGAACCTCCTACGAAGTTCACCCTTGCACCATTCGTGGCGGACGGCACGACTCGGTAAAATCGGGAGGGATCCGGGCGGCCGGTGTTCGCCGGTGGCCCTCCCGCCGGCGTGATCGCGATGCCCGACCCCTCCCCGGACCCGCTACCTGACCCGCCGGCCGGTCCGGCACCTGTGCCGGCCAAGGACCTGTTGCCGCTCGTGTACGACCACCTCCGCCGGCTCGCGCGGCAGCGGATGGCGACGGAGCGGACGGACCACACGCTGCAGGCCACCGCCCTCGCCCACGAAGCGTTCGCCCGCATCGTCGGGCCGAGCGGGGCGGACGCCCCGTTCGCCGACGCCGCCCAGTTCTTCAACGCCGCCGCCGAGGCCATGCGGCGGATCCTGATCGAGCACGCCCGCACGCACGGGGCGAAAAAGCGGGGCGGCAGCGGGCGACGGGTCGAGTTCTCATCCGTCCTCGATTTGGCCGTCGCGCCGGATTCCGAAGAAAATTTGGCGTTCGACGACGCCCTTTTGCGCTTAGAGAGGGAGACGCCCTTGGCGGCCCGCGTCGTCAGGCTCCGGTTTTACGCCGGCCTGTCGGTCGACGATACGGCCACCGCCCTCGGCGTCGCCCCGCGAACGGTCGACCGGGAATGGAAGTACGCCCGGGCTTGGCTGTTTCGCGTCCTCGGCTCCGCCGCCGCGACGTAGTCGTACGCGTCGTCGGCGGCTTCGCCTCAACTCGCCCACGCGTCGGCGGTCGGTTCATTCCCAGGGAGATCAAGGGGGGGATCTCCCTGGGAACCGCGCCGCCCGGTTGGCTCCCGGTCCGTCCCGTCGTCCTGACGAATCCCCGCCCCCCGTTCGAGCCATGAAAGTCCCTGCCGTGCCGCGCCCGGTCCCCGCGCCGCCCGAGCTTGCACCCCGCCCGCAACCTGTCACGATAGCCGCCGCCGGCCGCCGCACCGGCCGTTGAGGGCTCCGCGTGAACAGCTCCCCCGTCGCCCCCCGCCCCGAGCCCGACCGCGACCAGGTCCGCGAACTGTTCTTCGAGGCCGTCGAGACCCCGCTATCGACCCGGCTCGCGTGGCTCGCGCGCCGGTGCGGCGACCTGCCGCCGGCCGCACGGGCGGAGTTAGACGGCCTGCTGTCGGCGCACGACGAGGCCGCCGGCTTCCTCGCCGCCCCGAGCATCGACATCGCCGGCCCGTCCGGGCCCGGCGGTTCCCTGGCATCGAACGCGTCCCCGTCGTCGGACAACGACGCGCCACCCGAACTCCCCGACCCGGCCGCCGTCGGGCCGTACCGAGTGGTCCGCCGGCTCGGGTCCGGCGGGTTCGGCACCGTCTACCTTGCCGACCAGGACAAGCCGGTGCGGCGGCGGGTGGCCGTCAAGGTGATCAACCCGGGCATGGACACCCGCCGGGTGATCGCCCGGTTCGGCGTCGAGCGGCGGGCGCTGGCCCTGATGGACCACCCGAACATCGCCCGGGTGCTCGACGCCGGGGCGACCGACGCCGGCCGGCCGTACTTCGTCATGGAGTGGGTCGACGGGCCGCCGATCACGGACTACTGCCGGGACCACGGGCTGTCGGTCCGGGACCGGCTCGGGCTGTTCGCCGCCGCCTGCCGGGCCGTCCACCACGCCCACGGGAAGGGCGTGATCCACCGCGACCTCAAGCCCGGCAACGTGCTGGTCGCCGAGCACGACGGCCGGCTGGTCCCGAAGGTGATCGACTTCGGCGTCGCCAAGGCGCTCGGGGGCACGGCGATAACAGGCGTGGCCGATTCATCGTCGGGCGAAGCCGGCTGGTCGGTCGGGGCCCCGCTGACGGCCGCGGCGGCGGACGGCCGGCCGGGGGTCGTCGGCACCCCGCAGTACATGAGCCCCGAGCAGGCCAGCTGCGGCGGCGGAGGCAGCGACGACGGCCCCGCGGTGGTCAACGAGCGGGCGGACGTGTACGGGCTGGGCGCGCTGCTTTACGAGCTGTTGGCCGGCGTGCCGCCGTTCGACCCGGCCCGGCTGAGGGCCGCCGGCCCGGTGGGGCTCGCCCGCGTACTCCGCGAGGAGGAACCGCCACCGCCAAGCCGCCGGGCCCCGCGGCTCCGCCGCGAGCTGGACTGGGTCGTTGGGCGGGCCATGGCCAAGGATCCGGCCCGCCGGTACCCGTCCGCCGCCGAGCTGGCGGCGGACGTCGGGCGGTACCTAGCCGACGAGCCGGTCACCGCCCGCCCGCCCACCCGGCGGTACCGGCTCCGCGCGTTCGCCCGCCGCCGTCGCGGCCCGCTGCTGGCGGCGGCAGTCGTCCTCGGAACGGCGGGAATCGGCGGGGCGGCGACGGCCGTGGGTCTCGCCCGGGCTCACGACG
>JAQGHJ010000898.1 GCA_028288905.1 Phycisphaerales bacterium
ACGCCCTGTGCCTGACGCAGGCGCTGAACGCCCGCGGCGCCCCCGGCGTGACCGACCTCGTGCTGAACCCGGACGCCCACGCCGGGTACGGCGCGCCCGTCGGGTGCGTGCTCGTGTCGCCGACGCACGTCTACCCGGGCCCGGTCGGGGTCGACATCAAGTGTTCGATGAGCCTGTTGCAGCTCGACCTGCCGGCCGACGCGATCGCGGACGTGCGGACGCGGCGGGCGCTGATCGACGCGATCTGCGACCGCACCCCGACCGGGGCCGGGCGGGGGCAGACCGTCGTCCGGCACGGCCGGCGGGTGTCGGAGGCCCTCGGCCGGCGGGCGGCGACCGAGGGCGGGTCCGAGGGCGTGCTGGCGTCCCTCGGCGTCCCGCCCGAGTGGGCCGACCGGTGCGAGGACGCGTCCCACGACGGGCATGCCCCGGTCGACGGCGGGCTGGCCGACCGGCTCGACCGGCTGATCGCTGGCGGGGCGGTCCGGTCGTTCCAGGGCAAGGCGACCCAGCTCGGGTCCTACGGCGGCGGCAACCACTTCGGCGAGTGCGAGGTGGTGAGCGTGGCTGACACTGACCGCGCCCGGTCTACGGCCGCGGCGTTCGGGCTGCGGGACGGGTGCGTCGCGTTCCTGAGCCACTGCGGCAGCCGCGGGCTCGGGCACGCGCTGGCGTCGAACCAGTTCCGGGTGCTCCAGCAGCACTTCGCCCGGTGGGACATCCCGCTGCCGGGCGGCGACCGCGAGCTGGTGTACGCCCCGCTCGGCACGCCCGAGGCCGACGCGTACCTCGACGACCTGGCGCTGGGGGCGAACTTCGCCACCGTCAACCACCTGCTCATCAACCAGCTCGTGCTGGAGGCGTTCCGGACGGTGTTCCCGGGCGTGAAGGGGGAGCTCGTGTACCTGATCAGCCACAACATCGCCCGGCCGGAGGTGGTCGACAACCGCCTCGCGTGGGTGCACCGCAAGGGGGCGACGCGGGCGTTCCCGGCCGGGCACCACGGGCTGCGGGGGACGCCGTTCGCCGACGTCGGCCACCCGATCCTGCTCCCCGGCAACCCGCGGGACGGGTCGGCCGTCATGGTCGCCGACCCCGGGGCGGCGCTGACGCACTACAGCGTGAACCACGGTGCCGGCCGGGCCATGGGCCGCCGGGCGGCGGGGCGCCAGCTCGACCAGGCGACGGTAGACCGCGAGCTGGCGGCCGCCGACATCCTGAGCAACTGCCGGCAGTACCCGGTCGACGAGGCCCCGGCCGCGTACAAGGACTTCGCCGAGGTGATGCGGAGCGTCGAGCTGGCCGGGCTGGCCAGCCGGGTGGCGACGCTCAAGGCGCGGTTCGTGATCAAGGACGGGGACAAGGCGGATGATTGAGGCCCGGGCCGGCGCGGTTTTACCAACCGGGAGGCGCTGCGGGCGACGCGCCCGGCGGAAACCAAATCCTGCGGCGGTAGAACGGACCACGTCAGGTTCTTCGGTAACCCCCGCCGGATGCCGAAAGCAGAGTAGGAGGCAAGTCGATGCCCGGGCGGTGCCCACGCTCGCGGCCCTACCGGGCGACGCGGGCGACGGGAATTTAGACGCCCATCGCTTGTCCCCACGGAGACGCATCGTGACCGATCACCGCGCCCACGCCGGAACGCCGCCCGCAACGCCCACCGCCTGCAGGTCGGCCTGCGCCCCGTCCCCGACTGGTTGCCTGCGGTGCGAGGCCGTCCCGGGCACGACTGCCGGCACGGAGCCCGCTCTGCTGCTAGGTCCCCGGGACGCGGATGCGGCCAACAGGTTGCGGCAGGTGCTATCGGACGCCAACTTCGCGTTCGCCGCGACCGGTCCCGTGCTTGTGGTGACCGGCATCCGCGGCCGGCTGGCCGAGGTCGAGGCGCTATTCAAGGCCAAGCTGTCCCCAATCACCCAAGCGTCCGTGGCTGCGTCGTACGTCCGCGGCGGGCTGGCGACGGCCGAGCAGATGATGGCGGCCCTGCTCGTCGCCCGGCCGCTGAACGAGTGGGTCGACCACCTCGCCCACGAGTGGGCGCGGGAGGCGCTGGCGGACAACTGGCTGTTCAGCGTGTTCCACCCGATCCTCGACGCCCGGTCCGGCAGCCTGTTCGCCCAGGAGGCGCTGATCCGGGCACGCGACCCGCACACCGGCAAGGTCATGGGGGCCGGGCCGCTAATCGTTGCGTGTGAGAAGCTCAACCTCCAGCACCAACTCGACCAGCGGGCCCGCCAGGCGGCGATCTACGGGGCGGCCGAACACGTGCCGGCCCCCGCGAAGGTGTTCATCAACTTCCTGCCGAACACGATCTACGACCCGGCCATCTGCCTCCGCACGACGATGGAGGCGGCCGCCCAAAGCGGCGTACCGATGAGCCGGCTCGTGTTCGAGGTGGTCGAGACGGAAAAGATCCCGGACATGGCCCACCTCCGGCACATCCTGGGCTACTACCGGGAGCGGGGCGTCGGCACCGCGATCGACGACATGGGCGCGGGCCACACCGGCCTGGACTACATCACCGAGCTGAAGCCGGACTTCGTGAAGCTCGACCGCGAGTTCGTGCTCGAGGCCGAGCGGACGGCCGAGGGGAAGGCGCGGATGGACGCGATCATCCAAGCGTCGCACGATCACGGGGCCCGGGTGATCGCCGAGGGGATCGAGACCGAGGCCCAGATGAAGCTGTGCTCCGCTTCCGGCGTCGACCTGCTGCAGGGGTTCCTGTTCGCCAAGCCGGCGTGCCCGCCGCAGGCGGCGAGCTTCCCGACGGCGCGGCGAATGGCGGCGTGAGGGCGGGGCGACGGATCGAGGTCGCGTCGGCCGATATGGCCCGTCGGTGACACGGGCTTCCAGCCCGTGCGAGCGGATCCCGAAACTCGGTTCTGCCTCCGGAGCAGCGAACGGATGCGCACGCGCTGGAAGCCCGTTTCACTGACGGGCCGGCTCGACGTTCGCACCTAAGTGTGTGGTCTTCAGCGCACCCGCCGCGGGCGGAAACAGGGAGCCGGCCTGGCGCGGCTCACACCGGCCGGTCGTACACCCAGCTGAACTTCACCGCCGGCTGCTTCGCCGCGGCCTCGGCGACCATGGCGGCCTTGCTGCGGCACGTCTCGGCGTGCTTGCACAAGTACTCCTGGGCCCGGGCGGCCTTGCCGCTGGCCGGGCGGCGGGCGATGTCCCACGTCGCCACCAAGTGCTCAACGATGTCGGCATAGTCGTCGACCGTGTACACCCCGAGCCGTTGGGCGACGGCGGCGAAGTGGTCGAACAGGTCCGGGTCCTTGCCGTCGTACATGAGCCGGCCGGGCATCGCGATCACCCGGCGGAAGATGCTCATGACCGAGATCAGCCCGCCGGCCGGGTCGTCGTCCAGCACCTTGCCCATCGTCTGGGTGTAGAACGATTCGTGTCGGGCCTCGTCCCCGGCGATGCGGAGGCAGATCTTGTTCAGGGCGGCCTCGCCCTGTTGGGCGGCCATCCGGCCGACGTTCGCGTGCGACACCTTCGTCGCCCGCTCCTGGAACGACGTGTACACGAGCCCGCCGTACAGGTCCGGGTACGTTCGGGCGGCGAACCCGCTGGTCAGCAGGTGGTGCACCGTCACCTCGACCGCCCGCATGTCGACCCGCCCGGTCAGCCGCAGGTACGCGTTCAGCAGGTCGCCGTGGCGGTTCTCCTCGGCCGTCCACCCGCGGAGCCACTTCGCCCACGGCGTCGGGTCGACGCCGGTCTTGTCCTGGGCCAGCAGGTTCAGGGCGACGGAGTAGCTCGGCAGCGCCTCCTCGGTCACCATGTCGGCGACGAGGACGACGAGCAGCGGATCGTTCAGCTCGGCGGCCGGGCCGCGGAAGCGCGCCATCTGCTCCCGCCAGTCCTCGGCCGTCAGGTCGGGCAGGTAGTCGGTCGGCTGCCAGGCGGTGGCGATCGGCGCGAGCAGCGACAGCTTCTGCTCGACGAACGGGGACATGCCCTGCAGGACTTCCATCTGGACGGGGGTAACGGCGGCGTCGGCGCTCATGCGGGTGGAGATCCGGTCAAAAAGGGAAGGGTCGCTCAGCCGGGGCGGCCGCTCGGCCGCAATCGGGGAGTTCGGATTGTCTCAGGGTTACGTCCCCGCGT
>JAQGHJ010000903.1 GCA_028288905.1 Phycisphaerales bacterium
ATTTCCCGGTCCCGGAAACCCCTCAGTTTGGTCCGTTTATCATCAAATAAACCTAGATTAAGCAATCTAAGGACATCTTTGGTGCGACACACTGACGAAAGGACGACTATTTGTCGCTAAGCGGTCAAAACGTCGTCGTCAGCGTTCGCGATAAGACCTCTCGCCTCGTATTCCTTCAGCTTTCGTTGCAGGGTACGGACGGAGATCCCCAGGCGGCTCGCGGCATGAGTCCGGTTTCCGCCGCACTTGTCGAGGGCGCGGAAGATCGCGAGGCGTTCCAGCTCGTCGATGGTCAGATCCGGCAGTTCTGTTCCGCTCGACGGCCGCGGCGTCCCGACCCGGATCTGGTCGGGGAGGTCCTGATCCGTCAGGATCTCTCCGTCGGCCAGCACCATCATGCTCTCGAGGATGTTCCGCAGTTCCCGCACGTTCCCGGGCCACAGGTAGGCCGTTAATGCACGCATCACTTCGGGCGACACGCGGTGCGGGGCCGTGTGCTTGGTGGCGGCGATGTCCTTCAGGAAGTGCTCGATCAGGATCGGGATGTCGTCCGTCCGCTGCCGCAGCGGCGGCAAGGTCACGTTGACGACGTTGAGCCGGTAGTACAGGTCCTCCCGGAACGTGCCTTCCTTCACCATCTTGCTGATGTCCCGGCTCGTGGCGGCCACCACGCGGACATCGACCTTCAAATCTTCGTGCCCGCCGACCGGCGTCACCTTGTGGTCCTCCAGCACGCGGAGCAGCTTCGCCTGGAGCGACAGCTCAAAGTCGCCGACTTCATCGACGAAAAGAGTGCCGCCGTCGGCCTGTTCGAACCGGCCCATCCGCCGGTCGGTGGCCCCGGTGAATGCCCCGCGGACGTGGCCGAAGAGCTCGCTCTCGACCAGCGTCGACGGGACGGCCGCGATGTTCACCGCGACGAACGGCCCCTTCTTCCGGTTGCTGTTGTGGTGGAGGGCTTGAGCGACCAGTTCCTTGCCCGTGCCGCTCTCACCAAGGATGAGCACGGTGCTGTCGTAACCGGCCGCCTTCTGAACGCGGTGGAAGACGTCCTTCATCGCCTTCGACTGGCCGATGATCCGTTCGAGCCCGAATTTCTGGTCCAGCCGGCGGCGGAGGTCATCGACCTCCAGGTCCTTCCGCTGCGTTTCGATCGCTCGACGAACCACCAGGAGGAGTTCATCCGGGTTGATCGGCTTGGTGAGGTAGTCGTACGCCCCGGCTTTCATCGCCTCGACGGCCGAGTTCACGCTGGAGTACCCGGTCAACAGGATGATCTGCGTAAGCGGCTGCCGCTTCTTCCAATGGGACAGCAGATCCATGCCACTAACGTCACCCAAGTTGACGTCGCTGATGACGAGGTCCATGCCCTCTTCGGCGTAGGACAGGGCGCGGTCGGCGTCCTCGGCCGTGAAAACGTTAAATCCTTCCGCCTTCAGAATTTGACCAATGGCGCGACGTTCGGTTTCACTGTCTTCAACGACGAGGATGCGGCCGGCCTTGCTCATGAGTCCCCGA
Source organism: Phycisphaerales bacterium (assembly GCA_028288905.1). Taxonomy (GTDB): domain Bacteria; phylum Planctomycetota; class Phycisphaerae; order Tepidisphaerales; family Tepidisphaeraceae; genus Humisphaera. The sequence continues at coordinate 1,519 of JAQGHJ010000903.1, forward strand.
TGCTAACTAGCGATCCTGACGAGCGATGCGTCTACGGCACAGGTCGGTTTGTCGACGCCATTGTGCCAGAACGTCCGGGCGTGCGACGTCTCGTCTTACCTCGCCGATCCTATCTCCGAGGTTTCGAAGAGGACAACGACGGAAAAGAGGTAGGGCGACGCGATTTCATAGCTGGCGGACAGCCCGTCTCGCCATTGGCTTGCGGTCGGGTGTGGGGAGTGGGGAGGCCGGTTACAATCCCGCAAACCGTCCGCCTTGCCACCCCGCGCCGGTTCGCAACGCCTTGATCCGCCGCATCCAACAGCTTCGCATCTCGTTGGCGGCCAAGTGCCAGCTGCTGTTCGGCGCGGCCGTGTTGCTCATCATTGCCGCGGCGCTGTTCGTGCCTTGGCACCGGATCGAACAGTTGACCGAGCAATTAAATGAGCGGACGGCGTCGTACCTTGTGGAGCGAGCCGTGGCGGAACACGTGGCCGGCCGCATCTTCCGGTCTGAGCCGGACGGGGTGGCGGCCGCCGTGGCATTCGCCGGCCGCGCGGCGACCGGACCGTCAAAGGCGGGCGCCATAAGCACGACGCAACCGGCCCCGGCGGACGACCCGCCGCCAGCACCTAGGCTGACGGCGATCGGACCCCGCCGAGAGAACACCGACCTCGCCCGGTTCGAGGTGCGGGCCGCCTCCCACTTCGTCCGCGACCGTGACAGCCCGTCCTACTCGGCCTATTTCGTCGACCCGCGAGACGGGGCGGCCGGTTACCGGTACGCCCAGCCGCTGCGGTTCGGAAGGGCGTGCGCAGCCTGTCATCGGCCGGTGGCGGCCGCCGACGTGGTGGCGGCCCTCACCCGCCCGTCCACCCGTCCGGCGTCGCGGCCGGCAGCGGCGGCGGTCGCCGACGTGGTCGGGCCGCCGGGCGGGACGTCGGCCCTCGTTCCGGTCCCGGTCGACCCGCTGCCGTCGGCGGCCGACCCGGGGCTTGCGTCCGACGCCAGCGGCACCCCGCTGGCCGGCGTGGTAAGCGTCGAGTTCCCGAGCCGGATCGACACCGAACAGCTGTACGTCAACCGGATCGCCATCCTCGTCGCGCTCGGGCTGGCGAGCTTCCTGGCCGTCGTCACTTTTTATTCAATCACGACCAAGCTGATCCTCCAGCCGGTCCGGGTGCTGCAGGAGACGGCCGACAAGGTGGCCAAGGGCGACCTGAACATCCGGTCGGACATCTCGACCGGGGACGAGTTCCAGCAGTTGTCCGAGACGTTCAACGCCATGCTGACGACGCTGAAGCGGTCGGCCGACCAACTGCGGGCGATGAACAAGAGCCTGGACCTGCGGCTCGGGCAGTTGGCGGAAAGCAACGTCGCGCTCTTCGAGAGCAACCGGCTCAAGAGCGAGTTCCTGGCGAACGTGAGCCACGAGCTGCGGACCCCGCTGAACAGCATCCTCGGGTTCGCCGACCTGCTGCGGGACGCGACGAACGCCCCGCCGGAGGCGAAGTCGAACCGGTACATCACCAACATCCTCACGAGCGGCAAGCACCTGCTCGACCTGATCAACGACCTGCTCGACCTGGCGAAGA
>JAQGHJ010000909.1 GCA_028288905.1 Phycisphaerales bacterium
CTTCGCGCTCTTCGCGCCTTCGCGTCGCGTGTCTCCTCAATACGCCAGCCCGATCTGCTTACGGAACCGTTCGAGCCAGACGGTGTTCCCCATCGTGTCCGCCCGCGTCACCCGGACCGGGGTGCCGTCCAAAACGTGGCCGGCGAAGTCGTCGGCTTCGATGCCGTACAGGTCGCCGGCCGGGGGGAGTTGCACGGTCTGCCGCGGGGGCGGGACCGGGGCCGCCCCGCCGCCCGGCGGCGCGTCCTGCTTCGGCGGCGTCGCGTAAGCGAGCACGTACTGCCCGCCTTCGACCGGCGGCTTCCAGGGGACGGGGATCTCGATGTACCCCTCGGTCCCGCACACGTACGCCGTGTTGTTCGCCTGCACGCCGGTGCCGACCGTGAAGCTGGCCACCGCCCCGCCGGCGAACGCCAGCCAGCCGGTACATAGGTCGTCGACGCCGGTCGGGTGGACGGTGCCGGCGGCCGACCCGGCGGTCGGCTCACCGAGCAGCAGCCGGCTGAAGCTCAGGGCGTAGCAGCCGACGTCCATCAGCGCCCCACCGGCGAGGGTGGGGTCAAATCGCACATTGCCGGCCACCTTCGTCGTGCGGTAGCAGAAGCTCGTCCGCACCTGCCGCACGTCGCCGATTTGCCCGTCGGCGATGGCCTGCTGCACCGCCAGGGTCTGGGGGTGGCAGCGGTACATGAACGCCTCCATCACCACCCGCCCGGCGCTGCTAGCGACGTCGAACATCTCGTCGGCCTCCGCCGGCGTGACGGCGAACGGCTTCTCGCACAGCACGTGCTTGCCGGCTTTCAGGGCGGCGATAGTCCAGGCGTGGTGCAGGCTGTTCGGCAGCGAGACGTAGACGGCGTCAACGTCCGCCCGGGCCAGCAACGCCGCGTAGTCGCCCAGGGCGACGGGGATTTGGAACGCCTTGGCGAAGGCGTCCGCCGACGCCTGCTGCCGCGACGCGACTGCCGCCAGCGCGCCGCGGCGCGAGGCGGCGACGCCGGCAGAGAACTGTCGGGCGATGTTGCCCGTGCCGAGGATGCCCCAACGCAGTCGGTCCGCCATGCCGGTGCCTCCGTGAGGCGTCGCAGGATAGCCGCCGGCCGAGGGCGGGCAAACGGAGAGAACGGCCGACCGCCGCCCCGCCAGCCGGTATAATGCTCGACGGGAGAGCGGGCCCAAGTCGGTGGACCAGCTTGTCCCGGCTCGGGCGCTACAGGATGTTACGCTTGTTCCATTCGCCGGGCCGGCCGGCCGAGTGGTCGCGGCGCGATGAATCCGTCGCGTCGCCGCGCCACCGGCCGGTTCCTCGCCCGGCCCCCGCGACTTTGATAACGTATCGAGTCCGTCCAGTTGAGCAGACGGACCCCACCCGAAGGACATCACCCCAAGGACCGCTGCCCCCGATGCCGACGACCACGCAAGACATCCTGACGAAGGCCGACGACGTCCTAATTGGCAACTACGCCCGATTCCCCGTCGTGATGGAGCGGGGCGAGGGGTCGTTCCTGTGGGACGTGGACGGCAAGCGGTACATCGACCTGTTCGCCGGATTCGGCGGCGGCGTGCTCGGGCACTGCCAGCCAGACCTCGTCCGGGCGGTGCGGGAGCAGGCCGGGCGGATGTGGCACGTCGGCAACACGTTCCATTCGGCCCCGCAGACCGAGCTGGCCGACCGGCTGAACCGCACCGCGTTCAAGGGCAAGGCGTTCTTCTGCCACAGCGGGCTGGAGGCGAACGAGGCGGCGGTAAAGCTCGCCCGCCTCCGCGGCGGGCAGGCGGCCGACGGGGCGGCGGGCGGCAAGCCGGGGGCGGCGAAGAAGTGGAAGGTAGTTTCGATGAACCGGTCGTTCCACGGCCGGTCGCTGGCCATGGTCGCCGCCACGGGCAACCCGGCCGTCAAGGCCGGGTTCGAGCCGGCGGTGCCGGGGTTCAGCCAGGTCGACCTCGGCGACCTCGAGGGGCTGTCGGCCGCGATCGACGCCGAGACGGCGGCCGTCCTCCTCGAGCCGATCCAGGGCGAGGGCGGCATCCACCCCGTCCCGATCGACTACGCGATCGAGCTGCGGCGGATCTGCGACGAGCGGGGCATCACGCTGATCTTCGACGAGGTCTGGACTGGGTGCGGGCGGACCGGCAAGTGGTTCGGCCACCAGCACTTCGTCCGGGCGGACGGGTCGATCGTGGAGCCGGATATCATGACGCTCGGCAAGGCCGTCGGCGGCGGGCTGCCGGTCGGCATCATGTACGCCAAGCCGGAGTTGGCCGCCCTGCTCGTCCCCGGCCGGCACGGCAGCACGCTCGGCGGCAACCCGATCTGCGCCGCGGCGGCGACGGCCGTGTTCGACGTGATCGAGCGGGACAAGCTGATCGGCCACGCCCAGTCGCTCGGCGAGCACGCGATCGCCCGGCTGAAGAACGAGCCGTCCATCCGGCACAAGGTCGCCCAGGTGCGGGGCAAGGCGCTGTTCCTCGGCATCGAGCTAAAGCAGCCGCCGACGGGGCTGGTGGAGAAGGGGATCGAGCTCGGCGTGCTGCTGAACGTGACGGCGCAGAAGGTGATCCGCCTCGCCCCGCCGATCAACATCGACTACGCCACCTGGAACGCCGGGCTGGACCTGGTCGTGAAGGCGATCGCGGCCACGTGACGACACCGGTCGACGCGGCGGGCCGGTCGCCGAGCTCGGGGCCGCGCGTCCGCCAACCGCCGGACGCTCCGTTTGTGCCGTGGGCAACGCCCACGTGAGGAGTTCGTGCCGTGAGCCTGCCGTCCCGCTTGTTACGCCTCGTCGCCGTTGCCGCCCTGGCGGGACTGACCCTACCGCCCGCGGCGGGGTGTGCCGGGCGATCGGACGGCCGCCCCGCCGGCCCCGCCACGCGACCGGCCGTCGTGATCGACCCGCTGCCAGGCGGCGGGACGGTGATCGACCGGGTGCTCGGGACGACCAACGCGTTTTACCTCGACGTGTACCACGTCAACGTCCCGCTCGGGGCGGTCGCGCGGAACGACGAATTTTGGCGGCGGGTGGACGAGGAGCGGCTCGGGCCCGAGACGCGGGACCTGTTGCAGAAGAACGGGCTGCGGGCCGGCGTGGCGGCGAGCGAGGACTGGCCCTACTTCCGCGAACTGATCGAGCAGCACCCGAACGTCGCCCGCAGCGGGTCGGCCGTCGCCACCGGGAACGGCACCGTCGACCTGATCATGCGGCAGAACGTCCGGCTGCAGGACATCTTCCTCGTCCGCGGCCCCGGCGGCCTGTCGGGGCGGACGTACGAGAAGTGCGACGACCTGTTCGAGGTCGGCTTCTGGCCGAACCCGCGGCGGGCGAACGAGATGCAGGTGACCGTCGCCCCGGTCGTCCGGTCCACGCGGACCGTACAGGAGTTCACGGTCCGGAATGAAGAGAAGTACCTCGTCGAGCGAAAGCCGGAGTCGCTGTACGAGTTGAACTTCAAGACCGTCATCCCGACCGACCGGTTCCTCGTGCTCGGGCTGTACGGCGACGGCGGCTGGCCGACCAGTCTCGGGAACCAGTTCCTCACCCTCGACGGCGGCGGCGAGCGGAAGGAACAGGTGCTTGTCTTCGTCCCCCGCCTCGGCTCGCGGCAGGCGCCGGCGGCCACCCGATCCGCACCGGTGATCGACGCGGGGGCCGACGAGAGGTGAGCGTGCCGACGGGATGCGGTGGCGTGGACGGGCCAGCGCCGCTCTCTGGTCCTTCTCCCGCCGCTCACTTCCCCAGGTCCGCGTCCGCCTCCCGCACAGCTCGGACGAATCCCTCGACCAGGTCCGGCGCCTTTTCCCCTTTCACCCGTTCGACCCCACTGCTGACGTCCACCGCCCACGGGCGGATTGCCCGGACGACGTCCCCGACGGTCTCGGATGTCAGCCCGCCTGCCGCGACGATCGGCGGCAGCCCGGCAAACCCGCCGCGGCGGGCGACGTCCGCCACGAACGTCCAGTCGTTCGCTTGGCCGGTCCCGCCCACGCCGGGGCCCGCGGTCTCCAGCACCAAGCCCTTGAGGTGGTCGAGCGCCCCCGCCGCATCGGCAATGGCCCTGCGCCACACGTCCAATTCGGCCTCGAGCGTCGCCCGGTCCACCCGGACGGCCTTCAGGACAAACGCCCGGACGTTGCGGACGAACGCCGGCGACTCGTGCCCGTGCAACTGGATGAGGGCGGTCGGGTGG
>JAQGHJ010000053.1 GCA_028288905.1 Phycisphaerales bacterium
TCTCGTCGCTGCTGGTCGTCCGCATGTTCGACAGCTTCTTGGCCGTCGTCGGGTTGACCGGCATGTCGCTGTCCCGGGCGTTCTCGGCGACGATCATCCCCTCGTACACCTCCTGCGTCGGCTCGACGAACATCGTGCCGCGCTGCTGGAGGTTGTTCAGGGCGAACGCGTTCACCGCCCCGTTCGCCATGCTGATCATCACGCCGTTCGCCCGGCCCGGGACGTCGCCCCGCATCGGGGCGTACTCGTGGAAGTTGTGGTGCATGATGGCCGTCCCCTGCGTGGCCGTCAGCATCCGGGTCCGCAGGCCGATCAGCCCGCGGGCGGGGATCGTGAACTCCAGGTGGACCTGCCCCTCGCGGTTGTCCATCCGGACCATCTCACCCTTGCGGTTGCCCACCAGCTCCATCACGCCGCCCATGCTCTTCTCGGGCACGTCGACGACGAGGTACTCGATCGGCTCGGAGATCTCGCCGGTCTCCTTGTCCTTGTGCATGATCACCTGGGGCTTGCTGATGCTCAGCTCGTAGCCCTCGCGCCGCATGTTCTCGATCAGGATGCCCAGGTGCAGCAGCCCGCGGCCGCTGACCTTGAACGCGTCCTTCGCCTCGGTCTCCTCGACCTTCAGCGCGACGTTGCTCTCGAGCTCCTTCATAAGCCGCTCGCGGAGGTTCCGGCTCGTGACGTACTTGCCCTCGCGGCCGGCGAACGGGCTGTCGTTCACGCTGAACATCATCACGAGCGTCGGCGGCTCGATCTCGGTCGCCTCGAGCGGGTGCGGGTCCATCGGGTCACAGATCGTGTCCCCGATGTCCACGCTCTCGAGCCCGATGAGGGCGATGATGTCGCCGGCGGCGGCCTCGTCGGCGTTCTTGCGGCCGAACCCGTCGAACACCTGCATCTGCTGCATCTTCGACTTGACGATGTTCCCGTCCCTCTTGGCGACGGCCACCTGCTGTCCGCTCTTGATCACGCCGTTGTAGATCCGGCCGATGCCGATCCGCCCGACGTAGTCGTTGTACTGGATGCTGGTGATCCGGACCTGCAGCGACTTCTCCGGGTCCCCGTGCGGGGCCGGGATGTGCTTGATGATCGCCTCGAACACCGGCGTGATGTCCGTGCCCTTCTCCTCGACCTTCCAGCTGGCCGTGCCGGCCCGGCCGGACGCGTAGATGATCGGGAAGTCGAGCGTCTCGTCGTCCGCCCCGAGCTCGACGAACAGGTCGAACACCTCGTTGACGACCTCGTCGATCCGGGCGTCCGGGCGGTCGATCTTGTTGATCACGACGATCGGCCGCAGCTCGTTCTGGAACGCCTTCTTCAGCACGAACCGCGTCTGCGGCATCGGGCCTTCGGCCGCGTCGACGAGCACGAACACCCCGTCGGCCATGCTCAGTACCCGCTCGACCTCGCCGCCGAAGTCGGCGTGGCCCGGGGTGTCGATCAGGTTGATCTTCACGGTCTGCCCGGTGGCCGGGTCCGTGTGGGTGATCGCGACGTTCTTCGCCAGGATCGTGATGCCCCGCTCCCGCTCGAGCGGGTTGCTGTCGAGCATGGTGTCCTGCACCTGGTTGTCGCGGAAGTTGCCGCTCTGGCGGAGCAGGGCGTCGACCAGCGTGGTCTTGCCGTGGTCGACGTGGGCGATGATCGCGACGTTGCGGATGTCGTTTCGAACCTGGTTCATGACAGCAGTTCTTCGTCTCTGGCGGGTGATCCCGCCGGTCTGGCGGAGGTCCCGCCTCACCCTGAGGGGCGGCCGGACCACTGGCGGGCCGGGGTCGGCCGCCGTATCCTTCGGAGCAACCCGATTGTGTCGCGTGGTTTACGGCCCGCGGCCGCCCCGGCCGGGTCGGCGGGGAGGGCGACAAAGATAATCAGCGGGCCCGTATTATACAACGTCGGGAAGGGTCCGAAGGTTTGCGCGAAACCGCCGGACGTGCACGATCGTGCCTCGATCAGCGGCCCTGCGAACCGCTCGTCCGTACCCGCGGAAGAGACAGCCGACCCGCCGTCGTGCGACGGCCGGCTAAACGAACGGTAATACCCGGCCACTCACCCCTCAACGCGTGTCGGCCCTCCTCACCATCCCGGGTCCGGTACCAACGCATCGCCCGGCCCGCGCAAGGCCGGACGCGGCGGGTTCGTTCGCCACAGTTTCGCCCTCGGCGGCTTCGGCGGCACTGATCGATGCAGGGCGGCGGGGCGACCGCCAGGCCCTGTCGGTGCTCCTGAACGAGCTACAGGACCCATGGTACCGGTTCTGCCTGAGCCTGCTCCGCGACCCGGAGGCGGCGCGCGAGGCGGTACAGGAAACGGGGCTGCGATTTCTGAAGCAACTTGCAGGGTTCCGCGGGAACAGCCAACTGCGGACGTGGTCGTTCGGAATCGCGCTGAACGTTGTCCGGGAGTCCAAACGCCGCCGGGCTCGGCACCCGCCGACGTCCCGCGGGGATGATTCCGACATGTCGTCCGCCCCAGACCCGCGGGCCCTACCGCTGTCGGCCGGCTGTGAGGACGACGAGGCCCGGGCGGCGCTGCGGCTCACGTTGGCCGAGCTACCGGACCGCCAGCGGGAGGCGGTCGTGCTCCGGTTCTTTGAGGACCTGTCCGTGGAGGAGACGGCCGCGGCCATGGGCTGTGCGGCCGGCACCGTGAAGGCGACCGTGCATCAGGCGATCCGATCGCTCCGCCAGCGGCTTAAGCCGTGGGCGTGAGTTCGACCGTCGCCAAGAGATTGTGGCGTGACCTTTTTCCGGTACGGGCGCGGGGGACGTTCTAGGTCTTGCTGACCCGCTTAGGGGCGACCACGTCCCGGTGGGCTCACGCATGCGGCGGATACGACGGTGGATTCCCATGACTGAGTGGCCCGAACAACTTACGCGAGCGCGGCGGGCGTATCGGGCTGCCCGATTCCCGGGCGACCTAGCGGCCGACCTGCTCGCCCCCGCCCGTGCTCCCCGGCTCAGGCGGGCGTTGACGGTGGTCGGCTGCTTGGCGGCCGCGGCGGCGATCGCCGTCATGGTTCGGCACCCGGCACCGGACCACCTGACGGCGGGCCCGGCGGCCGTCGCCATCGTCCCCCCGGTCACCGACCCCAGCCGCCCCGCCGCCGCCATGGCCAAGTGGCCGGACCGGATGGCCTTGTCGCTCCCGGCCGCCCCGTTCATCTCCGCCACGCCGCCGGTGCTCATCTCGCTGTCTCGCCTGCCCGACGACCTGACCTGGTTGAATCTTCGGGCGGACGACGCCGGTCAGCGGTGGCTCCAGAGCCTGAACCGCCGCGGGCTCGGGTGGCCCGCGGGGCAACGCGCCGCGCCCCCGTCGGGCGGCTCAGCCCCTGCCACCCAAGGCTCCGTCTAAATCCAAATCGATGAGCAGGCCGCCGACGCGGAAACGGCAGGGAGCAAGCGGCCGGGCGTGCCTTGGTGGCATGGGCGTCCCGCCCATGCTGGGGCAAGTGCATAAACGGTGGCCGCGAACCCCGTGGGCCATGGCACAACAAAGCATGGGCGGGACGCCCATGCCTCGAGGTCTTTTAGCGTGCAACTGGTGTGGCCGCGCTCGCGTCCTCTGTGCCCGCCCCGGAGGCTCTCGGCCCGCGTGCCTCTCGCCCAACTTGGGGGCGCCACCGCGGTATGCTCGGGCATGGGAACCCGCCTCCGCCCTCTCGACCACCGCCTCGGTCGCCAACTGCTAATTTCCTGCCTGTTGGCGTTCGCCGTCCTCCACGCCACGACCACCTTTGCGGCCGACGCACCCGCCCTTCCCGCCGCCCCATTCGCCATTCAGGTCGTTGACGACGCTACTGGCCGCGGGGTGCCGCTTATCGAACTGGCGACCGTGAGCAACGTCCGCCTCGTCACCGACTCGGCCGGCCGGGCCGCGGTCGACGACCCGGCCCTGTTAAACCGCCCTGTTTTCTTTTCGATCACCGGCCACGGCTACGAGTTCCCCGCGGACGGGTTCGGGATGCGCGGGCGGGCGCTCGACGTGCGGCCGGGCGGGTCGGCCACGCTGAAGGTCAAGCGGCTGAACGTCGCCGAGCGGGTGTACCGCATTACGGGCGAGGGCCTGTACGCCGACACCGTCCGCCTCGGGCTTAAGCCGCCGCTCGCCGAGCCGCTACTGAACGCCGAGGTGGTGGGTCAGGACTCCGCCCAAGCAGCGGTCTACCGTGGCCGGGTTTACTGGTTCTGGGGCGACACGCTCCGCCAGCGGTACCCGCTCGGCCACTTCGGCACGGCCGGGGCGACGAGTGACTTGCCGGGCCGCGGCGGGCTCGCGCCGGACGTCGGAGTGGACCTGCACTACTTCGCCGGGCCGGACGGGTTCAGCCGGCCGATGTTCGCCCGCGATGAGGCGACGCTGTTCTGGTTCGAGGGGGCGTTCGTCGTCCGCGACGCCGCCGGCCGCGAGCACCTGCTCGGGACCGTGTCGCGGATGAAGAGCCTGGGCGAGCGGCTGGGCCGCCGGCTGGTCGAGTTCGACGACGACAAGCAGGCGTTCCGCACGCTCCGCGAGGTGCCGGGCGACGCGCCGGCCGCCCTGCCGCACGGGCACGCGTTCGTCGCCGACGTCGGCGGCAAGCCCTTTGTCCACTTCGCCGACCCGCTGCCGGACGTTCGGGTGCCGGCCACTTACGAAACGGCAATCGATCCCACCCGGTACGAGGCATTCACGTGTGTCGTCCCCACCGCCCCCGCCTTGGCGGGCCCGCCGGCCGGGGCCGGCGGTAGCGCCGGGCCGGCGGACCGTCCCGTCACCCGCGACGCCGACGGGCGGGCGAGATGGGCGTGGCGGCTCGGGGGCACGCCCGTCCCGCGGGAAGAGTTCGACCGGCTCGTCGGCGGCAAGGTGCTTGCCCAGGCCGACCACCCGCTGCCGTCCAGCGACGCGGCCTCAGGCCGGCCCGTCCGGCTCCACGCGGGGTCGGTGAACTGGAACGCGTACCGCAAGCGCTGGGTGATGATCGCGAACGAGATCGGCGGCCAGCCGTCCAACCTCGGCGAGGTCTACTACTTGGAAGCCGGCACTCCGGAGGGCCCTTGGCGGCGGGCGGTGAAGGTCGTCACCCACGACCGCTACTCGTTCTACAACCCGCTGCACCACGCCTTCCTGGACCAGGACGGAGGGCGGACGATCTACTTCGAGGGGACGTACACGGCCGACTTCAGCCGAGTCGGGGACAAGACCCCACGATACGACTACAACCAGGTCATGTACCGGCTGGACCTGACTGACGAGCGGCTGAAGCCGGCGGCGCAGCCGTAGCCGAGGCCGCGCCGGTGCCGGGGCCGGTCGTCTTGACGGGCCGCGCCGACGCTTACTACACTTGGGCGGACAACCTGATCCGGGACGGAACGTCCGTCCCAAAGGGCGATTTGAGTCGCAGATTGCGGCCCGCGGGATTGGAACCCCGCAGCGGGAACTCCTCCCGCATCAGCTAAAGCGCACAGATGGTGCCTGCGCTGGCCACGCCCCTCCCGGCGTGGTTTCTTTTTTCGCACCGTCGGAGCCAACTTATGACGCAGGTTCTTCACCCCCCCGCCGCCGGCCGAGCGCCGGCCGGCGGGCCGGCGTTCACCCGACTCAGTAACGAACAGGTCCAGCGCTACAAGCGGCACCTGATCCTGCCCGAGGTCGGGGTCGAGGGGCAGCTCAAGCTGCTGAACGCCAAGGTGCTGTGCATCGGGGCCGGGGGGCTCGGGTGCCCGATCTCGCTCTACCTCGCGGCGGCCGGCGTCGGCACGATCGGTCTGGCGGACATCGACGTCGTCTCCCCGAGCAACCTCCAGCGGCAGATCCTGTTCGGCGTCAGCAACGTCGGCGAGGACAAGGTCAAGGCGGCCGCCAAGCGCCTCAAGGACGTCAACCCGGACTGCAACGTCGTCGAGCACAAGACGATCGTGTCGGCCGACAACGTGCTCGATCTGATCAAGGACTACGACGTCGTCATCGACGGGACCGACAATTTCCCGACGCGGTACTGCGTCGGGGACGCGTGCGTGCTGCTGAAGAAGCCGAACGTGTACGGCAGCATCTTCCGGTTCGAGGGGATGGTGACGGTGTTCGCCCCGCACCTGCCGAACCCGCTGCGGGCCGGCGAGCACGGGCCGTGCTACCGGTGCATGTACCCGGAGCCGCCGGACCCGGGCAGCGTCCCGAGCTGCGCCGAGGGCGGCGTCATCGGCGTGCTGCCGGGCATCATCGGCACGCTCCAGGCGAACGAGGTGATCAAGCTGATCCTCGGGTTCGGCACGCCGGCGATCGGCAAGCTGACCACGTTTGACGCCCGGGACCTGGAGTTCAAGACGTTCAAGCTCCGGGCCGACCCGACTTGCCCGATGTGCGGGAAAAATCCGACGATCACCGCCCCGATCGACTACGAGCAGTTTTGCGGCGTGCCGGCGTTAGACCCGAAGTCGTTGGAGGAGAGCGCCCGCGAGGCCAAGCAGTCGAAGGGCCCGGCCTCGAAGCCGGACCCGACGCTCGATGCCCGCGGGCTGCCGCCCGGCTACGCGTTCAACGCCGATTGGGAGGTGACGCCGCGGGAGGTGAAGGCGCTGCAGGACAAGAACGAGGACTTTGTCCTCGTCGACGTCCGCGATCCCCACGAGTGGGCGATCACGCACCTCGTGGGCAAGGAACTGCTGTACCCGCGGGACCAGTGGCCGCAGATCCCGGCAAAGCTAGCCGGGAGCGAGGGGAAGAAGATCGTCGTCCACTGCCGCAGCGGGGCGCGGTCGCTACAGGTCACCCAGCTCCTGCGGCGAACGGGCTTTAAGGACGTCAAGAGCTTGGCCGGCGGCATTCTGCTGTGGAACAAGGACGTCAACCCGGGCGGGCCGCAATACTAACGAGCAGGGGGAAGAGCTGGGCCGGCCCCGTTCACCAACGACCCTCGTAGAAGCCGGACCAGAACGACAATGACTCCCGCGGGCCCCGGCGGCCGTCCCAAACGGGCGGGCGCCGGGGCCCGCGTGCGTAAAACACTGCGAAGCCAGAGGATCATGGAAAAACGTAGTCTGTATGCCGGTGTTCCGTCGCCCGAATTTCACCCGCTGACGCCCTCGCCGTAGAGCGGTAAGTTCTCTTGGGTTCACGTTTAGAGTTGGCAGTTTATTATCCTGTTAGGCGGCCACGACCGAGTTTTGCTGACGGGCAGGCAACCGATTGTCCTGATATTCGAAGGGCCGTCGTCCGGGTAAAACGAAGCTCACGAAAGAGGCCCGACGGACGATCGGACTAACGTGGTGTAGCGGCACTGGCCGGACGACGTCTGCGAACGTAAGTGGACAGGCGCGGGCGTGTGGTGACGCTCACCAGACGTCAACCCTCGCCGAGTAGCCTCGGGACCACACCGATACGCCTCACGGGGGACGCCGGAAAAGCAGTGCGTGACGTCACCCCGCGGGTGGCGGGCGGCACAGGAGGAAGCGTGAGCAGCACGGTGAACCAAAACCCGGACGTCGACCTCGACGGGCTCATGGCCCGGGAGTGGTTGGCGGCGAACGGCACGGGCGGCTACGCGTCGTCGACGGCGTGCGGTCTGAACACCCGGCGGTATCACGGGTTGCTCGTCGCCGCGATGACCCCGCCCGCCCGGCGGATGGTGCTGCTCAGTCGGGTTGAGGAGACGCTCCGGTGCGGCGGCCGGGAGTACCACCTTGCGTGCAACGAGTACCCCGGCGCCATTTGGCCGAACGGTCACGAGCTGCTTCGCGCCTTCAGTACCGAGCCGCACCCCCGGTGGGCGTACCAGGGCGACGGCTGGACGCTTCAGAAGGAGCTGCGGCTGCTCCGCGGGCGGAACACGGTGCTGCTGAGCTACACCCTGCTCGGGGCCGGCTGCGGCGTCGAGTTGGACGTCCGCCCGCTGTTGGCCCTTCGCGGCATCCACGAGATGAGCTACCAGTGGAACGGCCGGCTCGAGGCCCGCCCGCGCGGGGTAAGCCACTGGCACGTGCCGGCGACCCGGCGGACGCCGGAAGTCTTCTTCGCCCACGACGGGCTGTTCGACCGCCGCGCTCACTGGTACCTGAACCAGATCTACCGCCGCGAGTCTGAGTACGGCTATCCGGGCTTAGAGGACCTCTGGTCGCCCGGGTCGGCGACCGCTCAGTTGGCACCGGGGCAGACGGTGCACTTCGCCTGCTCGTCCGACCCGTTCGACCTGTCGGACGTCGTGGCCCGGGCCGAGCGGCAGCTGCGGGTGCCCGACGAGGCCGCGGCCCGGGACCGCATCGCCGTCGGCGGCTTCGCCTTCGCGGCGTCGCCGGCGGCGGAGCCGGACGCGGCGTTCGACGCGCTGGTGGCTGCG
>JAQGHJ010000067.1 GCA_028288905.1 Phycisphaerales bacterium
TGCTCACTACTGACGAGGCCACTGACTTCTGACTTCTACTCGATCCCCAGCAGGTCGACCTCGTACCCGCCGCCGCGGCGGCGGTCCGTGAGCGGGCCCTCGGTCAGCCCGTGGACGAACTGGCGGACGAGCGGGTCGGGGTTGTCCCGCATCTCGTCCGGGGTGCCGGACACAACGAATTTTCCGCGATCCAGCAGCACCATCCGGTCGGCGATCCGGAACGCCGAGTCCATCTCGTGCGTCACGACCACGCTCGTCACCCCGAGCTGCTTGTTCAGGTCGATGATCAGTTGGTCGATCTCGGCGCTCGTGACCGGGTCGAGCCCGGCGCTCGGCTCGTCGTAGAACAGCCCGCGGGGGTCCAGCGCCAGGGCCCGGGCGAGGCCGGCCCGCTTCTTCATGCCGCCGCTCAGCTCGGCCGGCATCTTGTCCGCGTGCTCGCGGAGCCCGACCAGTTCGAGCTTGATCTTGACCATGATCGCGATCGTCTCGTCCGGCAGGTCGGTGTGCTCCCGCAGCGGCAGGGCGACGTTGTCGGCCACCGTCATGCTGTTGAACAGCGCCCCGCTCTGGAACAACACCCCGACCGCCTTGTGGTACTCGTCCAGTTCGGCGTCGGACATCGCGCACAGGCACTGCGGCTCGGCCGGCGGGTCGCCCGGCTTGGTCGGGTGGTACAGCCGGACGTCCCCCTCGTCCGGCCGGAGGTTGCCGATCATCAGCCGCAGCAGCGTCGACTTGCCCGACCCGGACCCGCCGAGAATCACGAGCGTCTCGCCCTTGTAGACCTTGAGGTCGACCCGGTCGAGGATCGTGCGGTCCCCGAACCGCTTGGTCACGCCGGCTACATGGATGGCAACTTCGGAAGACATTGCAGATTGCAGATTTCCGATTGCAGATTTGAAGAGCGGACGCTGAAGAACGGGCGGCAAGGGTGGCTGTGCCGCCGTTCAATCTGCAATCTGCAATTTGAAATCTGCAATCCCTTTCACAGCCCCACCGCGAAGAACACGGCCGTGAACACGAGGTCGACGACGATCAGGGCGACGATGGTCAGCACGACCGTGCGGGTGGTGGCGACGCCGACGCCCTGGGCTCCGCCGGTCACGTTCAGCCCGAGGTGGCAGGCGAGGCCGCTGATCAGCAGGCCGAACACGGTCGCCTTGACCATGCCGGTGGCGAAGTCCCCGACCCCGATCGCCTCGAATGACAGCTTCCAGAACTTGTCCGGGGGGATGCCGAGGAAGGCGTTGCCGACCGCCAGCCCGCCGAGGACACCCGTCAGGTCGGCCACGACGGCCACGCACACCATCATGACCGTCGTCGCCAGCACCCGGGGCAGGACCAAGAACCGGATCGGGTGGATCGCCTGGGCCTCAAGCGCCTCGACCTCCTCGGACACGACCATCGACCCGAGCTCGGCCGCGATCGACGCCCCGGCGAACCCGGTCAGCACGATTGCCGCCACGAGCGGGCCGAGCTCGCGGAACACGGCGATCGAGATGATGGTGGCCGTCCGGTCGGTCGCCCCGTACTCCTTCAGGGTCGGGGCCATCTGCAAAGCCAGGATCGCGCCGATGCAGAACAGGACGAGCATGACGATCGGGACGGACCGGACCCCGACCCGGACCATCTGGGCCCAGAGGTTGTCCCACCCGAGCCGCCGGCCCCGGCCGGTCACCAACCCGCGCGGGGCGGCCCGGGCCGCGTCCAGCAGCAGGTAGCCGACGCTGCCGACGAACTCCAGCACGCCGAGCGCCGCCCCGCCGACGGCGGACAACGGGCGGAGGATGGCGGAGGAGCGCGACATACGCGGAATGACGAAATCCGAATGACGAATGACGAAGCGGGGGAAGGGAAGCAGCGCCGAAAAGGTGTTGTGGAGTCGGGTAAGATGTCCCTTTTGGACGCCGCCGCCGGACCGATTGCCGCACCGGGTAGCGGTTTGTAGCGTCAGCCCCGGGCCGAGATTCTACTTGCCCCGCCGGCTGCCCATTTTACCGCGGCTCCCACCCGGTGTCGGCCCCTCGCGCGGCCGGATCGACGCCGTCCCTAGGCCGACCCCGACCCTCCGTTTCGTCATTCGTCACTCGGGCTTCGTCATTTGATGGTCGTCATTTCCCCATCGCTTCCGCCTCATCCGTGCACAGGACAAAGATCGACCCGAGGCGGGCGATGTCGAGCAAGCTCTTCACGCGCGGCTGGAGGTCGGTCAGCAGCACCTTGCCGCCGGCCTTGCGGACCTTCTGCAGCGCCTCGACGAGGACGGCGATCGCGCTGCTGTCCATGTACGGGACCTCGCGGAGGTTCAACACGAGCCGCTTGGGCGAATATTTGGCCAGCAGGTCCAACAGCTCGGTCCGGAGCTCCGGGCTGTTGTGCAGGTCGATCTCCCCGCGGACGGCCATGACCAGCGCGTCGCCCTCAGTGCGGGCGGCGGGGACGAGGGCGGTGGCGGTGCGGACGTCGCTCATCGGTACTCCAACAACAGTCGGGCCGCCCGCCCCGGGCGGCGGGCGGGCAACCGCTCCGGCCCCTCTCCCGGTACTCCGGGAAAGGGTTGGGGAGGGGGTCTTCACCTCCCCCTCCGGGAGAGGTCGTGGCGGCGTTAGCCGCGGCGGGTGAGGGTGGGCGTCGAGTCGGTCCCGGGCTATCGGGCCAGCAGGCTGGCGAGCACGAAGCCGCCTCGACGTTCACCCTCACCCCCGCCCTCTCCCGGAGGGAGAGGGGGAACTTGCCTGAGCGTTCGGGGCGGTCACCGCCGGCCCCGCCGCTTCGTCAGGGTCAGGAGCATGCCGCCGCCCGGCTGGGGCTCGTACTCGACCCCGTTGGTCATCTCGCGGAGGCACACCAGGCCGAGCCCGCCGGGGACGCCGGGGATGTACCCCCGGCCGCGGCCGGGCATCCGGCCGGTGCCCCAGTCCCGCAGCCGCAGCCGCAGCGTCGGGTCGGCGTCGGGCGTCAGGTCGGCGTCGAACTCGATCGGGCGGCCCGGGGCGTTCCCGTACGCGTGCCGGATCACGTTCGCCATCGCCTCGTTCACGACCAGCCCGATCTCGGCGACGGCGGCGTCGTCGAACCCCGCGGCCGTCGCGTACGCCTCGGCCGCCTTCCGGACGCCGGCGATCTCGGCCGGCTCGCTCGTCACCCGCAGGTGGACCGGGGCCGGCGGGGCCAGACCCGCGGCGGGGGGGGGGGCGGCACGGCCGTCGTCGGCGGGCGAGGTTGGTTGGGCGCGGTCGGTCATCCGAGTGAGCCGGCAGCGGGGCCGGCGGTTCAGGATTCGGACTCGTCCGGCCACGGGCCGGCGTCTTACCGCGACTTCTCTCCGGGGCCGGCGGCGGCGACGGCCGGCGGCTGGGCCGCCAGCCACGCCCGCCACCGGGCGACGGCCTCGGCCCGCTTCGGCTCGACGTCGTAGTAATGATAGTCGTGCGTCTGCCCGGTCAGCCGGTGAAGGGCCTCGGCGGCGTACAACCGCTCGGC
>JAQGHJ010000682.1 GCA_028288905.1 Phycisphaerales bacterium
CGTCACGCCTCCCACGAACAGCCCCTTGCCCGACTCCCGCTTGAGCTGCTCGACGGCCGGCCCCAACTCCCCGCGCACGAGCTCCGCGTTCCAATCGACCCGGTCCAGGGTGCTCGAAACGACGTACTTCTTTGCCGCGTCGATCGCGCGGGCGAAGGGCTCCATCCAGTCGGCCATCCAATCCGGCCTCACTCCCGTCGCCGACGGCCGCCAAGCCGCCTCCATCATTTCGTACGTTACCCGGCCGAAGAGCAGGGCATCGGAGCGGGCGAGGTTCTCGGCCCAGTAGCGGTGCAACTCGTCGTCCGTCGAGCCGGCACGATGATCGCAGCACCCGTCCAAGGTGACGTTGATGGAATACCGAAGGGGTCGCAGTGCAGCTTCCTGAAGTGGGATAGCAGAATGCCGATTGGTGGCCGAGGCGGCACCCCGTCCCCTCGCGAGCCACAAGAAGCTTACCCGCCGGCTCGATCCGCTGCATCGGCGGGGTTATGTCGCACCGTACGGCAGCCACCCATACGCTTTGCCCGAGATGATGCCCTCCAGCAGCGCGCGTCGCTCGGGCGTAACCGCCTTCCTGGGCGAATAGCCGTATTCGTCCGGCTCGCGGAGCAGCGACGCCAGACGGTCCTTCGCAGCCTGTTGGACCGCGATTCGCTCCCCGGGCGTCGCCTCGTTGAGTTGCGCCGCAATGCTCTCGTGTTTCCCGACGGCGGTATCCGGATCGAGGCGATCGGCGTCCACGAGTCCGAGGAACTCGATGAAGTCGAGGACGATCTCGGCGAGCTTCCCGTGCGACATAACGCAACGCCGTTCAGCGGCCGGCCGCCCGGCCGACTCGCCACCTACAGGGTACTCGCGCGGCCGGTCCGCTGCAGCGGCTGGTTATCCAGCGGCCGGCTCCCGCAGAGCGGACAGAAGATGCTCAAACTCCTCCCGCAGATTGCCGTACACGCTCGGAACCTCGAACTTGTCATAGTGGTTGAGGACGTACCGACAAGCTGCGGCCAGTGACCCAAGAACGGGCACGACCTCACGGTGATAATGGTCGAGCCAGAACCTGATGAGGCCATGGAAGCAGTTGATCGCATCAGCGTCGCCCTGCGAATCAACGCTGTCGATGTACTGGATGAAGGCCGGGACGTAAAAGCGGAACGCCACTGGCCCCATCCACATCAAGTCTTCCTGGTAATACAAGGCATTCTCGCGAAACATCGCCCCTGCTTGCTCAAGGTCCTTCCCCAGAAAGTGGTCGCACGCCACGCGCTCGTCGAGCGAGTCGTGAACGTTGATTTCGGAGGCTGTCGGTACAAGCATTTTTAGCGGGATAACGGACCGACGTTGAATGGCCGGCCCGGCGCCGACCACCTTTCGAACGTCAAGGGCCGTTCCGCCGGGCCGGTCCATTCCAACGGCTGGTTATCCCGCCTCGTCGGCGTCGCCGAGCCACTCTTCGACTATCCAGTCGGCCAACGATGCGTGGCGTGGGCTGGCCGTCCGGTCGTCATGGTCCCAGTACCCGACGCGTCCCGCGCGATCAATGAAGAAGTAGTTGCCGTTGTCTTGGCAGAACGGCAGAACGTCGTCAGGGACGCCGACCTTCCGCGCAGTCTCCACGGTCCGCCGCAGGTCCAGATACGGCATCATGTTCGGCAGGACGACCGCAGGTTCCAGAACGCCGGCGACGACATTGCTCACTTCGAGTTGGAAGCGACGATAATCCGGATGGAACGCCACGCCCACGTCCCGCTCGGCCGCGTCGACTTCTTCCGGCGTCGGCAACCGCAGTGGCTTGGGGACCGGCTCACGGGCCGCGCGAAGTTTTTCGAGCGCCTCATCGAGGTTCATGGCGGGATAACTACTATTCCCTTGCGCCTGCGCAAGAGAACATCGCATGCGAAACGTTGCGTTCGCCGCTGCAACGCGTACTCAGTCCACGGCTTGTCGATAGCGGGAACGAATAATGTTTCGGCGAAAACCGGCTTTCCGCTCGCAGCCCACCCGCCCGCAACCCACCAGCCCATATCGGGCGGGCCGGCCGGCCCAACCTACCTCCCCTTCACCTCCCCCACCAGTTCGTCCACCACGTCCTTGAGCGTGACGATCCCCTCTACGCCGCCGTACTCGTCGACGAGGAACACGAGCTGCACCGCCTTCTCGTGGAACAGGGCCAGCAGCTTGTCGAGCGGGGCGTTTTCGGTGGTGAACACGGGCGGGCGGGCGATGAGCCGCAGGACGGCCGTGTCGCCGTCGGCGTTGTAGGCGCTGAGGAACTCCTTCGTGTGGACGACGCCGACGACCTTGTCCAGCCCGCCCTCGCACAGCGGGAGGCGGCTGTGCAGGTGGGCGTTCATCACGCCGCGGTTCCGCTCCATGTCCTTCGTCAGGTCGAGGTACGCGACCTGCGTCCGGGGGATCATGATCTCCTTCGCCCGCCGGCGGGCAAGGCTCAGGCCGGCCAGCACCACGCCCTGCTCGGTGGGGGTCAGCGCGCCGTCCGTGGCGGCCTGGGCGGCCATGTGGCGGATCTCGTCGGCCGTCACCCGGGTCTGCTCCAGCTCCTGCACGCTCCCGAGCCCGAGCGGGCGGGTGACGGCGTCGGCCATCCCGTTCATCACCACCACCAGCGGGCGGACGGCGTACCGCACGCCCAGCACCGTCACGGCCGTCAGCTTGGCGGCGGCGGGCGCGTACTTCAGCGTCAGCGCCTTGGGCAGCAGTTCGCTCAGCACGACCGTCAGCAGCGTGACGACGACGAAGCTCAGGACCGTCGACGCCGCCCCGACGACGGCCGGCGACCAGTGCCGGATCGGCTCGAACGCGGCCGTCAGCACGGCGCTCATGGCCGGCTCGCCGATCCACCCGAGCAGCAGGTTGGTCATCGTGATGCAGACCTGGATCGTGCCGATCGCGTCGGCCGGGCGGGCCTTGAGCGACTCGACGGCGGCGGCCGTCCGCCGCCACCCGGCCGAGCGTAGGGCGTCGATCTGGGTCGGGCGGAGGGCGACGACCGCGTACTCGGCGGCGACGAAGAAGGCGTTCATCCCGATCAGCGCCGGGACGGCGGCCAGCGAGGCGAGGGGAGGCATGGGGCGAATTGATAGGGGCGGGGCCCTAGGCGATCCAGTTGCCGGGCGGGAGAGACCCACCGGCCGTTTATAAGCGGATCCCCTATTGCCCCGCACGATCGGAACACGAGGCATGACCGACCCTTGCGGCAACCCGGCAGGCCCGGGAATAAGCCGAAGGACGATGCGGCCGGAGACGAAAAAGGCGTGTGGGCGGGTGTGCCGCGAAGCCCTGCGGGCGCGTCGGTCGCTTCGGCGACCGCGCCGTTGCGGGCGACGCCGGTCCGCTCGTCGCCCTGTCGTTGCCACCGCTTTAGCCGCGTCGCCCGCATGCCAGCTTTGATCGCCATACATTCTCGGACCTTCCCCGTCCCCGCTTCGCTGCCGTTGGAGGCCGCCCGCCGCCCCGCCGCCGCCTGGCCGGTCCGGCGGCAGCTGACGTACATCACGGTCGCCTGGATGTTCGGGTCGATCTGGTTCAACGTCACCCAGGGCGCGGTGATGACGATGTTCCTCAAGGGGCTTGGGGCGTCGCCGCTGCAGTTCGGGCTGATGGCGGCGATGCCGTACGTCGCGCAGCTGTTGTCGGTGCCGGGCAGCCTGCTCGTGGAGCGGACGGGGAACCGCAAGCGGATCTTCCTCGACTGCCACCTGCTGCAGCGGAGCCTGACGCTGGTCATCGCGGCCGCCCCGGTCGCCCTGCTGGCGTGCTACGGGCCGGCCGGCGCGGGGCACGCGGCGGCGCTGGTGCTCGGGCTGATGTTCGTGCTGCACGCGGCCGGGGCGACGGGCGGGCCGGCGTGGGTGAGCTGGATGGCGGACGTGGTCCCGGCCCGGGTGCGGGGCAAGTACTTCGCCGGCCGGCGGCAGTGGGGCATCGTGACGGCCGTCCCGGCGGCGCTGGCGATCGGGTGGGGGATGGACCGGCTCTGCTCGTCCGGTGGCGGGTCGGGCGGCGGGGCTGGGTCCTCTGCGGGCGGGTCGCCGCTGGCCGGGGTGCCGGCGGTCGTGTTCTGGGGGGCGGCGCTGCTGGCGGCGTCCACGTTCTTCGGGCTGATGGACATCGTGCTGTTCGCCCCGGTCCCGCACGCCGCCCGGCCGCCGCGGGCCGGGCGGGAACTGCTCGCCTCCTTCGCCGCCCCGCTGCGGGACAAGCGGTTTTTGACGCTCTCGACGTTCGTCGGGGCGCTGAACTTCACGGTCGGGTTCACGAACCAGTTCGCGACGCTGTACGTGATCGACCGGCTGAAGGTCGACCACATCCACGCCCAGGTGATGCTGCTCGTGACGCCGATGCTCGTGCAGTGGGCCCTGCTGCCGGCGTGGGGGGCGGCCGTCGACAAGATGGGCCAGCGGCCGCTGCTCGTGCTCAGCGGGCTGGGGCTGATTCCGATGGGGTTCGGTTGGTGCCTGATGGGCGAGGGGTCGGCATGGCTCGGGTACGTGCTGTTCGCCGGCGGGACGGCGCTGTGGACCGGGGTGGAGGTGGCGAACTTCAACGCCGTGATCGACGCCAGCGGGCGGGCGGCGGCCCCGGGTACGAAGCCGGGGATGAAGCCGGGGGTGAAGCCGGCCGGCGGGAGCGGGTACCACGCAGTGAACACGGTGCTCGTGAACGCGTTCGGGTGCGCCGGCGGGCTGGCGGCCGGGCTGATCGCGGCCGGCGTCGGCGGCCGGACGTGGCAACCGGTGGCGTGGTTCCGGCCGGGCGACTTCTACGACGCCCTGTTCGCCCTGAGCGGGGCGGTGCGGGTGCTGGCGGTGGTGGCGATCGTCCCGCTGATGGCCGACCCCGCCGCCAAGGGCGTGGGGGCGACGGCGAGGTTCCTCGTCGCGTTCACCGCCGGTCGGGTGGGCGAGCTCGCGGCGGCGGTCGGCCGGCGGGTGCGGCCGGTGACGGCGAAGCCGGCGGAAGGCGAAGACGGCAGCGACGACGGCTGGGACGGGCCGGCACCGATCGGTGCAATCGGTTTGGATGCGGAACCGGCCGAAGGCCGGGCGGCGGCGTAGGCCCAGTCCATTTGGCCTGCGTCCGAGCGACCAGAGGCCGGCGTGTCCGGAAGCCGATGTTCTCGCCGGTCGTTGCGTACCGGAAAGGGAAGGCGCCCGCCCTCCGATCCGCCGGAAGCTCGCCCCGGCGTGTCATAGCCCTGCTCCCGCCGCTTGCAACCGCTCTACCACGGCGGGAAGATCGCCTCCGATCGCTGCGGCGGGCCCGGTCCGGTGTTCGGGCCCGACCCGAACACCGAACCGCCGACCGGCCGCGGGCGTACCGTCCGGGATCGCGCGGGACCGCCGCCCCCGGAGCGGGTTAGCGATGATTTCGGTCCGCCGCACCGTCCCCGCCTTCGGGCGGGCGGGCGGCGGACAGACCGCGATTGATCGTCGGCCGACGGACCGGCCGATAGACCGATGGGCCGCAGCACTGGGACCGCCCCGCTACCGTAGGCGGGCGGCGGCCCGACCGCTGCGGTGGCTCGTTTCGGTTGAGGGTCACGAGGACCACGGCTTGGCAGGGCGCGACGACGCGCCTCACCTCCCCCGCCGCCGGCTCCCGCGTCGACCCGCAGCCAAGGATGGCCTGGGTTTCATGGCAGACAGCTTCCTCATCCGCGGCGGGGCCCGGCTCACGGGCAAGGTCGAGATCTCCGGTTCCAAGAACAGCGCGCTGCCGATCCTGGCCGCCTGCCTGCTCGCCGAGGGTAAGACGACCCTGAAGTCCGTCCCCCGCCTCAGCGACATCGACTCGATGGTGAAGCTGCTCGGGGAGATGGGCTGCCACGTCTTCCGGCACGAGCCGACCGAGGCCCGCGTCGGGGCCCTGCCGCCGCTGAACGGCAACCTCGACATCGAGGTGACGGACGAGCGGGTCAGCGAGGCCCGGTACGACATCGTCAAGACGATGCGGGCCAGCATCTGCGTGCTCGGCCCGCTGCTGGCCAAGCGGAAGCGGGCGGTCGTCAGCATCCCCGGCGGGTGCGCGATCGGCGACCGCCCGGTCGACCTGCACGTCCGCGGGCTGCAGAAGCTCGGAGCCGAGTTCACCACCGAGGGCGGGAACATCGTCGGCACGGTCCGCGGCCGGCTCAAGGGCTGCCGCATGTACCTCGGCGGGGCGATGGGCCCGACCGTGCTCGGGACGATCAACGTCATGTGCGCCGCGGCGCTGGCCGAGGGCGAGACGGTGCTGGTCGGGGCGGCGTGCGAGCCGGAGGTCACCGACTGCGCCAACCTGCTGAACAAGATGGGGGCGAAGATCACCGGGCACGGCACCCCGGAGATCCGGATCGAGGGCGTGGACAAGCTGGTCGGGGCCGAGCACCGGATCATCCCCGACCGCATCGAGTGCGGCACGTTCATGATGGCGGCCGCGATCACGAACGGGGAGCTGGAGCTCAAGCACTGCAACCTCGACCACCTGATCGCGGTGCAGGACCGGCTGGACGAGGTGGGGGTGAAGATCCGGCGCGAGAACGGGACGATCTTCGTGTCGAGCAGCCGCCGGCTGAACCCGATTGAGATGACGACCCAGCCGTTCCCCGGGTTCCCGACGGACCTGCAGGCCCAGCTGATGGCGCTGCTGTGCCTGGCCGACGGGATGAGCGTGATCACCGAGCGGATCTTCCCGGACCGGTTCCTGCACGTCGGGGAGCTGAACCGGATGGGGGCCAAGATCCGCAAGGAGGGCCCGACCGCGATCGTGCACGGGGTGAAGGAGCTGCAAGGGGCGGCCGTCATGTGCAGCGACCTGCGGGCGTCGGCGGCGCTGGTGCTGGCCGGGCTGGCGGCGAAGGGCCAGACCCGGCTCGACCGCGTGTACCACATCGACCGCGGGTACGAGAAGATCGAGCAGAAGCTGATGGCCGTCGGGGCGGACATCGAGCGGGTGGCGGAGCGGTGAGCGGGCCGGCACGGGCCGGATGACGAGCGGATCCCTAGCACGCCCGGGCCGGACTTTGTCCGGCCCGGGCGTGC
>JAQGHJ010000696.1 GCA_028288905.1 Phycisphaerales bacterium
GAGCTCGGCCGGGGCCGGCCCCCACGCCCGGGTCCCGGTCAGGTGGGCGACGGCCGCCGCCCCCGGCAGCAGCCGGCCCACGTCCTCGGTCCGGACGCCGACCGCGACGTTCGTCTTCCAGGCCGTCACCCGGGCGAACCGCGGCCACGCCCCCGGCTCCGGGTCCCAGTTCCCGGCGTACCGCAGCCGGGCGACGGCGACGGCGGCCGCCGCCGGGCCGGGGCGGGCGGGGACGAACGCCGACTCGAGCCGGTGGCGGTACAGCTCCTGCCGCCGCCCGGCCGCGTACACGAACAAGTTCACCCCGAGCCGGTGGGCCGGCTGGCCGAGCTTCGGGTCCTTCGCGTCCCGCCGTTGCCACGCCACGGCCACGTCCTTCGGGGAGTGGACGAGCAGCAGCCGGCTGCCGTTGCTTACCCCCTTGAGGACGGGCCGGGGGTTCTCCAGCCGGTACAGGGCCGTGAGCAGCGGGTGGGCCGTCGGCACGTCGCGGTACTCGTACTGCGGGAACAGCTTGGCGGCCAGGTCGGCGACGTACGCGTCGAAGGCGTTGGCCGACTGCGGCCCGCCGGCGGCCAGAGCGGCCAGCCCGCCCGCACCGTTGAACGCGTCACTGTCGGCGTTGGTGACGATCATGCCGCCGGCCTCAACGTACCTCCGCAGCTTGGCCAGTTCCGGTTCCTTGAACGACAGCCGCTGGTGCGACCCGAGGAACAAGATAGGTGCGTCGAGCCAGTCCTCCGGCTCCCGGCCGAGGGAGATCACCTGCCAGTTCAAGCCCTTCTCCACCTGCTTGGCGGTGAAGCGGGCGAGGAAGTCGACGTCGTGCGGGCGGTTGTTCCAGGCGTCGCCGACGTCCCGGCCCGGGGCGTCGTCCAGCCGGAGCTTGTTCATAAGGATCGGTAGACGCCCGCGGCTCAGGAACAGCAGGGCGTACGACGTCTCGAGCAGGTCGCCCCAGGAACCGTCCCCGAGTTGCCGGTCGATCGCCTGGCGGGCGAGCACCCGGAACCAGTCGTGCTTGCCGAGGTACTTCAGCCCGGACTGCAGGCCGACCCGCTCGACGCCGTAGACCGTGTACCCCCACCACGCGGCCCTTAGGTCGACGGCGTTGTCGTCCTTCTCCAGCCACCCCAGGGCCGACCGCAGGGGCGGGGGGTACGGGGCCCGCCCGACCCGGAACCCGCCGTCGGCCTCCGCGTACTCGCTGGCGACCAGCACGGACGCCGCCCCGGCCAAGGTCATGGAGAGCGAGCCAGACGGCCCCCGCCCGCCCAAGTTGCCCACGATCGGGCTGCGGATCGAGCCGGCCACGTCCCTCGGCGGCTGGGCGAGGTAGTCCCACTTCCCGTTGGGGAACTGGCTGCCGGCCCAGTAGTCGTACACCACCTTCCAGTACCCGCCCGGCGTGTCGGCCCCGGCCTCCGCCCCGGCCCACACGCCGAGGAGGCCGTACTGGCTGTTGGAGTTGTCCCGCCAGGTCGCCGGGAACATGGGGCGCCGCCCGCGCATGCCGGCCGGCGCATACCCGTAAGCTCCCTCCGTGTGCCCGAAGGCGAGCGTCCGGACGTCCGCCCGGATGGCGTCGAGGTCCGCCGGCCGCCCGCCGGCGGACAGGGCGGCCGCCCTCAACCCGATGCTGTACGTGGCGGAGTTCGGATTCACCGTTGCGGCCCGGGTCGCGTCGAGCACGGCGTTGATGAACGGGTGGGTGGTTCGCAGCCGCGGGTCGTCCACCGCCACGCCGGCCGCGACGAGGGCGTAGGCGCAGAGTGCCGTCGTGCCGGCGTCCCCGCCGGCACGGAGGCGGCCCGTCTTCTCGTCGAACTGATCAATGAGGGCGTCCGCGCCTCGGCGGATGGCCTGTTCGACCTCCGCGTCGGACACGACGTCGACCGGCAAGGGCCGAGGGTCGCCCGCCGGGCGGGTGGACGCCCGGCGGGCGGTCGAGACGTCAGGGTACGTCGGCGTCAGCGCGATGGGGGCGGGCCGGCGCGACCGCGGGGGAGCAAGGGCGGCTCGCTTGGCCGCCTCCGCCGGTTGGGCGGGCCCGGGCTGGGTGGTAGGCACCGACTCGGTGCCGCCGTCGGGGCCTTCAGCTGAAGCCGGCGCGGTGGAACCACCGGGTCGGGGGACGTTAGCACCCGGCCGGGTAGGACTGCGGGTTTGCCCGGGAACGGTCGCGGTCCCGGCCAGCACGGCCGCCACCACTAGAGACGCCGCGGCTACGGCCGGGCGATGGCCGGTTTTGCCGGCCGCCCGCAGCCACACGTCGGGGTCGAGTCTGAACGCCATCCGTCACTCCGCCTTTCGGAGCCGCATCGGGCCTTAGGACCATCAGGCAGGGAGTAGGCGACCCCTCGTCGAACAGTGGGGCGGCGGCCAAACCGGCGAGCGGCGGGACCAGCAGGGGAAGAGCAATTTGTTCGTCGGGTATGCCGAAGTCCGCAGCGGCGACCGCTCAAACGGCGATTGCCGCGGCCAAAAACGGTCTGGGAAAAACGGTCGGAACTCCGACGACGGATCCTTGACCGCCCTTCGGGCAGGCGGCGCTGAGTCCGAGCCACTCCAACCTGCGACCCCTGCCACGTCGGCTCGCCGCTCTGAGGCCTGCTCAGTTGTTGAGGAGGGCGAAGTTCGTGTTCAGCGTCTTGTTCGCCTTGGCCCGAAGCTCCGTGGCGGCGAC
>JAQGHJ010000178.1 GCA_028288905.1 Phycisphaerales bacterium
ACTACTTCGTCGGGATCATCCGGAACTTGAAGTTCGACTGAGGGGCGGAGCGGCGCGTCAGGTGCCGGTCGCGTCACAGCTTCGCGAAGCCGCAGAGCGGCGTCCGG
This sequence comes from Phycisphaerales bacterium, assembly GCA_028288905.1. Lineage (GTDB taxonomy): Bacteria > Planctomycetota > Phycisphaerae > Tepidisphaerales > Tepidisphaeraceae > Humisphaera. The sequence goes on from JAQGHJ010000178.1 coordinate 108, forward strand.
CGCGGCTCAAGCGTTCGCGCGGAGGAGGCCGCGAGCTGCCAGGGGAAACCGATTCCCGGCGCGGAAAGCCGGCGCTCTACCGGGTTCGCCGAACTGCTATAAAGCCTTCACCCCGTGCGGGTGCCGGCGCGGGCCGAGTGCCTGCCGCGGGCGCGGTACTCGTACCCATGTCCACGCCGACGCCGATCGATCTGACGAACTGTGACCGGGAGCCGATCCACATCCCGGGATCCGTCCAGCCGCACGGCGTGCTGGTGGCGCTCCGGGCGTCGGACCTGAGCGTGACGCAGGTGAGCGCGAACGCGGAGAAGCTGCTCGGCGTCGGGGCGGACGTGGCGCGGGCGGGTGGGCTGGCGGCGCTCATCGACCCGGCCGACCTGCCGCGGGTTATGGCCGCCCTTCGCGATTTGGCCGACGCCGCCGCCGACCGGTCGGACGTCGCCCGCCCGACCTACCTGATGACCGTCCGCACGACCGGCGGGGACCGGGCGTACGACGCGATCGCCCACCGCGTCGGGGACCGGGCCGTGCTGGAGCTGGAGCCGGCCCGCCGCACGGCGGACGCGCCGGGCCCGGAGTTGTACCGGCTCGTCCAAGGGTCGATTGTCGGGATGCAGCGGGCCGAGACATTGGCCGGCATGTTCGACGCCTGCGCCCGCGAGGTCCGCCGGGTGAACGGGTTCGACCGGGTGATGGTTTACCGGTTCGACGCCGAATGGAATGGCGCCGTGATCGCCGAGGACCGCCGGCCGGACCTCGAGCCGTTCCTCGGGCTGCACTACCCGGCCAGCGACATCCCGCGGCAGGCCCGCGAGCTGTACACCCGGAACCTGCTGCGGTTCATCGCCGACCGGGACTACGTCCCGAGCCCGCTCGTGCCGCCGGCGGAACCCGGCGGCGACGGTGATTCGGTCGGCCGGCCGCTGGACATGAGCCACGCGGTCCTCCGCAGCGTCAGCCCGGTCCACCTCGAGTACCTGCGGAACATGGGGGTCGGGGCGTCGATGTCGATCTCCCTGCTGCGGGACGGGCAGCTGTGGGGGCTGATCGCCTGCCACCACTACGCCCCGCGGTACGTGCCGTACGACGTGCGGACGGCGTGCGAGTTGCTCGGGCAGGTGCTGTCGATGCAGCTCGTGAGCAAGGACCGCCAGGAGCAGGCGGCGTACGGCCGGCAGATGGAGGCGGTCCGGGTCGGCTTGGCCGAGCGGCTGGACCAGTCGGCGGACGTCGCCGCCGCCCTGACCGGCACCGACCCCACCCTGCTCGACCTGCTGCGGGCGACGGGGGCGGCCGTCGTAATCGGTGACCGGGTGACCCGGGTCGGGCAGACGCCGGGGCCGGACGACGTGCTGCGGATCGCGGCGTGGGTGGCGGCCGAGACGCGGGCGGCCGCCGGCGCGTCGGGCGAGGCGGCCGGCGACGCGGCGGGGGAGGTCGTCGCGACCGACCACCTCGGGGGCGTGATGAACGCCGGGTCCGGTCTGGCGCTGACGGCTGCCGGCGTGCTGGCCGTGCCGGTCACGCGGGACGGGCGGTTCCAGGTCCTGTGGTTCCGCCCGGAGCAGGTGCGGACCGTCCACTGGGCCGGCGACCCGGCCAAGAGCGTGACGAAGGGCGACGACGGCGTCCGGCTCAGCCCCCGCGGGTCGTTCGCACTGTGGAAGCAGACCGTCCGCGGGCGGAGCGACCCGTGGACGGCCGCCGAGCGGGCGGCGGCCGCCGACCTGCGGCGGTCCGTCGTCGGCGTGCTGCTCCGCCGGGCCGAGGAGCTCGCCCACCAGAACATGTCCCTCCGGCTGGCGACGGAGGAGAAGGAGCGGCAGCTCGACAGCGAGCGGTCGGCCCGCGGTGAGGTCGAGCGGGTGAGCCGGATGAAGGACGAGTTCGTCGCCACCCTCAGCCACGAGCTGCGGACCCCGCTGAACGCGATCCTCGGGTGGAGCCAGCTGCTGCGGCGGTCGATCGCCGCCGGGGCGGGAATCGCCGACGCGGCCGAGACGATCGACGTGATCGAGCGGAACGCCCGGGCCCAGGCCCAGATGATCGAGGACCTGCTGGACGTCAGCCGGATCACGACCGGCAAGCTCCGCCTCGACGTCCAGCCGGTCAACCTCGGTGCGGTCGTCGACGCGGCGGTCGCCAGCGTCGTCCCGGCGGCGGCCGCCAAGGGGATCCGGTTCGACCGGCTCATCGACCCGCTGCCCGGGCTCGAGGTCAGCGGGGACCCGAGCCGGCTCCAGCAGGTCGTGTGGAACCTGCTGAGCAACGCGGTGAAGTTCACGCCCAAGGGCGGGCGGGTGCGGGTGACGCTCCAGCGGCTCGAGTCGAACTTGGAACTGAGCGTGTCGGACAGCGGGCAGGGGATCCGGCCGGCGTTCCTGCCGCACGTGTTTGACCGGTTTCGCCAGGAGGACGGTGCCGCGAACCGTAAGCACGGCGGGCTCGGGCTCGGGCTGGCTATCGTCCGCCAGCTCGTCGAGCTGCACGGCGGGGCAGTCCACGCCGAGAGCGCGGGCGAGGGTTGCGGGGCGACGTTCGTCGTCTCGCTGCCGCTACGGGCCGTCCGCCAGCCCGGCGGCGGCCCGCACCCGACCGCCCAGCCCGCCGGCGTCACCGTCGACTGCGACGCGGTGGACTTGGCCGGCACCCGCGTGCTGGTGGTGGACGACGAGCCGGACGCCCGTGAGCTGGTCCGCCGGCTGTTGACCGAGTGCCGGGTGGCGGTGACGGCCGTCGGGTCGGCGGCCGACGCGATGGCGGCCTTCCGTGCCGGCCCGGCGTTCGACGTGATCGTCAGCGACATCGGCATGCCCGGCGAGGACGGCTATGCCCTCATCGCCCAGGTCCGCCGGCTGGAAGAGGAACTCGGCCGCCGCCGGACGCCCGCCGTCGCCCTCACCGCCTACGCCCGCCCCGACGACCGCCGGCGGATCATGCTCGCCGGGTATCAGGTCCACGTGCCCAAGCCGGTCGAGGCGGCCGAACTGACGGCCGTCGTAGCAAACTTGGCCGGCAGGATCTGAGAGTCGAGCCGTCTTTCCCACTTTTACGGATCACCCCGCTTTTTTCTCCCTTCATATCAATTCGTCCGTATAATTCATTTTC
>JAQGHJ010000187.1 GCA_028288905.1 Phycisphaerales bacterium
TGCAGCAGTTGGGTGGCGGCCGCCGCCCGGCCGACGAAGGCGAGCCACGCCTCGCAGTCGGCGCGGTCGGCCGGGCCCAAGCCGTCGTACATCCCGCTGCGCCGGAGCCGCCGGAGCAGCGACCGACCGGCCCGGTAGTAGCCGGGCTGCCCGGACGCGTTCGCGTCGTGCTGTCGGTAGATCGCCAAGACTGCGGCGTCGCCTTCGCCCCCGGCGATCCCGAGCCGCCCGCGGGCCAACAGCCGGATGTAAAACTGAACATCCTCGATGGCCCCGCGGTCCTCCCCGAACCGTACGCCGGCGGCCGCCGCGCGGCGGAACATCAGGGCCGAACAGGTGATGAACAGCGGGACCTTGTCCGCCGCCAGCCGGAACGGGCGGGCGATCACGCCGTCCGAGGCGGCGAGGCCGGTGTCGAAGAGCGGCCGGCCCGGGTCTTGGCTGACGGCCAGCGGAGCTAGGCACGCGACGCATTCGGGGTGGGCGCCGAGGAACGCTACTTGTGCGGCCAGCTTCCCTGGTAGCCACAGGTCGTCGTGTTCGAGTAGCGCGACGTACCGACCTCGGGCCTCGTCCAGCCCGCGGTTGCGGGCCCGGCCGGTCCCGGCGTTCGGCTGGCGGACGACCCGGACCCGCCGGTCGGCCGCGGCGACGGCCGCCAGCCGCGCCGGGGTGTCGTCGGTGCTCCCGTCGTCGATGACGATGACCTCGAGGTCGGGGAACGACTGGTCCCGCACGCTGGCCAGCGCCTGTTCGAGCAGGGCGGGCTGGTTGTACGTCGGGATGACGACGGAGACGGCTGGGGCAGTCGGCGGCTCGGTGGGTATCGCAGTGTCCATGCGGGCCGGCGGCGGAGACGGGATGCGGACTCGGGGTGGCGGCCGGCGCGGTATGATAGAGCGTCCGACCAGACTCTCCAGACCTGCCCCGCGTGTCGTCCCGCAGGGCAAGCTCGGCCGGGGCCGTTGAACGCTACACTCTTGGTCTGGCCTATGCAAAGCTTTGCCCCGGCGCATCCCACCCCGCCGCCACCGGCCGAACCACCGATCAGGGCGGGGTCGCCGGGCCGGGCGGAGGCAACGTCGTTCGGTCCGCCCCCGGTGTTCACAGTCGTCTGCGTGTCGCACCGGCCGGACGTGCTCGAACGGTGGTTGCTGCCGAGCTTGCGATCGCAGCCGCAGGAGGCGTACGAGTTTCGACTCATCGACTCCCGCACCCGCCCGGCGCGGTCGTGCGCGGCGGGGTTGAACGCCGGCGCAGCCGGGGCTCGGGGTCGGTACCTGATGTTCGTGCACCACGACGTGGCGTGGGACGACCCGAACTTCCTCGCGGACGTCGCCGCCCGCTTGGACCAGGTCCCGAACCTAGGCGTCGCAGGGGTGGCCGGCGTCGAAGGGCGGGCGGGGCGGCCGTACGCCGTACCGGTCAACGCGGTGTTGGCCGGCGAGCGGCCGGGGATGCTGGTCGGCGAGCCAATCACGGACACTCGTCCGGTCGAGGCCGTGGACGAGCTGCTGCTGATCGTCCCGACCGACCAGTTCGGGGCCCAAGCCTTCGACGAGGCGGCGTGCGACGACTGGCACCTGTACGGGGTGGACTATTGCCTGACGGCGGCGCGCCGGGGGCGGGCAGTCGTCGCGCTGCCGTTCGTCGTCCGCCACCGGTCGCCCGGGTCGCCGGACCGGGCATTCTTCCGCACGCTCGACCACCTGCGGCGGAAGCACCGCGGGCACGCCCGACTGATCCGGTCGACCGTCGGGGTCTGGCGGACGGGCGGGCCGGACGGGCTGGCGTACGTGTGCTACCGGTGCGGCGGACTGGTCCGGCTGGGGCTACGGCAGATCTTGGCGGCCGCCTACGCGCTGCCGCCGGCGGTCCTGCCGCCGGCGGTCCGCCGGAAGCAGGCGGCGTGGGTTCGGTGGCGGCGGGCCGTCCGGGAACACGCGTCAGCGGCCGCCGCCGCGGCCGACGCCGGGTGATAGGCGGGCGGCCAGCCGCCGCCCGACGGCTCGCCCGACGCGATCAACGAGGGTGGCCGCGACCCGGCCCGGGAACCGCGTGTCCCCGGCCGCGGCCATGGCCTGCCTGAGCAGCCTGGCCTTGACCGCGGCCGGGGCGGCCGCCGTCAACAGGTGGTGGACGTACAGGCCCGCCAGGTCAGCCAGGGCCGTCCGGCGGACGCCGGTAGGCACTTGGTGCCGAGCCGCCACGTGCCGCATGACCCGGGCGGCCTCGACGATCCCGACCCCGGACGTCCACGTGGCCGACCGGACGTTCGAGCGGTGGTGCCGGAAGTAGTTCAACGGGGTCGCAACGAAGGCCAAGTCGGACACGGCCATCATGTCGGCCCAAAGTTTCCAGTCCCCCGTCACCCGGAACGCCGGGTCGGCCCCGCCGACCGCCCGGTACACGTCCCGCCGGAACACGGCCGCGCTGGCGTTCGGTATCACGTTCCGGGTCGCCAAATACGTGCGGCAGGCGGCCGGTCCCGGCATGACAAAGTCGGCCGCCCACCGCCCGGCGTCCGGCAGGCCGGCCGTCTGGAACTTGTATGATCGGACCGGGCGGTCGTCGTCGCTGCCGTCCGGGCCTACCTCCCAAGATTGGCAGAACGCCACCCCGCACCGCGGGTGACGCCGCAGCGCCCCGACCAGCCGGTCGAGCAGCGTCGGGTCGGCGAAGTCGTCGGACTCGGCGAGCCAGACGAACTCTCCGCGGGCGGCCGCCACCCCTCGGTTCCACTGCGGGAACGGCCCGCCGCCGTTGCGGTCGTTGAACAGGCACCTGGCACGCGGGTCCGCGGCCGCGTACCGCTCGAGGACGGAACGGCTGTCGTCGGTCGAGGCGTCGTCCAAGAGCAGCAACTCGAAGTCGGCGAACGTCTGGGCCAACACGCTCTCGACTCGCCGCGGCAGGTACCGGGCGTGGTTGTAGTTCGGGACGACGACGGTGACTCGGGGCATTGCAAGCTTGATGTTTAGTCCGACTTCGGCCAGGGCGGACGAGTCCCGCTCGACGTCCGAACTTTGCCTATGGATCCCGGCGTATTCGGCTGGCCGCACGCCGCGCGGCGTATCGGGTCACTAGGAGTGTTACATCGGCCGCCATCCGCGGGTCCGCCAACAACCCAGCTGCAAGAACCGTGAATGCCCGCCAGCCGGCGCGCGGCGAACGGAGGGCTGCCAACAGTTCCGGCCGAAGGACCCGCCTCAAATAGTGCGAACGAAAGTAAGCTTGGCCGGCGGCAATCGCCCCAAGCTGCGGGGAAACGCCGGTGTGACGGCGAGCGACCCGGCGGATCACTTCCCGGCCGCTCGCGTTCATCCGCTTTAGGTTCGTTGACATCGA